>NZ_JBDFXP010000031.1:0-62709 GCF_040911965.1 Phocaeicola sp. RTP21359st1_B8_RTP21360_211022 | reverse complement strand
AAAGTTCGCCTGCAAAGTACTGTTCGAACTTTGCAACTGCACAGTGGTGCTGGCTGAGGAGGCATTCATAATTTTTGCATCTCCTTTAGTCACAGTCCATCCGGAAAATGTGTATCCGGATTTTGCAACAGCGGTGATGGGGATATTGGTTTTTACTTTGTATGTTCCCCCTCCGGTAACAGTTCCTCCGGAGGTTGGATTGGCAGTCAGGGTCAAAGTACGTTTCTTTTCCTTGAACTTGCACTTGAAATGGTGGTCCTCTCCCTTTAGATAAACTTGATATGATACGGAGTTTATGCCGCCTGTACAACTGTACTTTTTGGGCTCACTTGCCGGTCCCCCGTAGAAATAGTCTATCTCATATCCGTCAGAGGCTTCAGCACCTACCGTGGGGATTTCTTTACCATCATAAAGTCCCTCTCCATAAGCGGTACCACCGGTAAACGATACGGTACGTGAGTCCGCATCCTCTTCTCCGTCAACCTCGATAGTCACCGCGGTCTTTCCGGTTGTGAGCTCTTTTTCAATTTCTTCACTGCATGAGCAGCCTAAGAAGATGGTTGCCAGCAGCACAATGTAATGTAAATGATTTGTTTTCATAAATTTTATTTTGATAGTTTTTAATATGCAAATGTAAGTGGGAAGCAGTATAACGTTTTTATACTCAGACCATTTTTCAACTGCTAATTATCAGTTGGATATTAAATGATTTCTTGAGATAATATGTATTCTTTTTTTTGTCATATTCTATCTCAGCCCCCATGGCCCGGAGCTCATTCATGTAATTATAGACGGTAAGACGATGCACTCCCATATTCCTGGCCATTTGCGTAAGACTTCCTGTATGTTCTTTTTTCAGCAGACGGGTCAGTGTCTGTAATCTTTCCATGTAGTCCAGTATTCTCATAATCCTCTTCTTTTTCTGATGTATGGCCTGACCGGCCTTCCGTACTTTCTCACCTCATAATGCAGATGGTTTCCCGTGCTTTTTCCGCTTGATCCGATGAATCCGATCACTTTGCCACTCCTGACCTCTTCCCCTTCCGGAACATAACAGGCGGACAAGTGCCCGTACAGGGTCACAAAGCCATAGGCATGGCGTATCATCACACAGTATCCATATCCTCCCTTTCTTCCTGAGTATATGACCTTTCCATCAGCTGCGGCATGCACGGTCGATGCAAGTTCCGCCGCAATATCCACTCCTGAATGGAACCTGCGCTGTCCGGTAACCGGGTCGCTCCTCCATCCGTAGGCGGAACTGATACGGTGGAACCGGTGTACAGGGGGATGTACCGGTATCCTGTATTCCAGATGATGCCTCTCCACGATGTCCATGATCTCCCCGATGCGCTCAAGACTGGAACACCGGGAGAGTGCGTCCTCCAATATGGCCCTTTCCTTATCAGGTACCGGACAGAAGAGGCATAGGAACAGAACTAGTTTCGTTATCATGTGGTATCCTTTATGGTTTTCCTACAATCTCCGGGAACAGTATCTCCGCATTGATCAGCTGTTTGTTCTTCAATTTGTAATAGAAATGTCTTCCCCCGTTTCTCTCCTGTATCTCTATGATGAGCACCTTCTTGTCCGGTATGGTGAATTTCGGAAGGGCGACCGTAAAGTCACATGAGGAAAGCGCAGCCACCTCCTCCGGACGGTTGAAAGAGAAGAGGGGCTGCTGCTCCAGCTGCTGGACGGCGGTCTTTTTCCGTTTTTTCGCATCCTGTATATAAAAACGGATGAAGTCTATGGTATAGCCGATCTGGGAACGGTTGTGCAGCCCGAAGCGGAACAGCAGGATATCATTGTCCACAAAGATATTGGTCACGCAGAATCTCATGCCGGCCACCTCGTCCCTGATATTGGTCAGCAGCTTCGGTCTCCGTGATATCTCTTTTTCAAGCAGTGCTTTCTGCCGGGTATTCCGCTCTCTTCCCTCCAGTATGGCCACCTGCTTCTTTTTGGTGTCCTGTTTGTCCACAATGAAGGAAAATCTCTCACATCCGGGCGCATACCGCAGGTCAAACGTATAGAACCTGCCGCTTTCGGTGATGGCTGTAAGGTTGGTCTGCAGGGCAAACGGCGACACGGCCCTGAGTGCGACAATATTGTTCACATTCTCCGCTTTCTCCACCTGTACGGTGGTGTTTCCGAAATCCACATACACGATTTTTTCCGGATAGATCACATGGGTCAGTTTCTCGTCAGAAACCGGAAGAACCGCCGTTTCCGGCATGGTACCGCCCTCCTTGTAGACAGCCTGCGCTCCCTCGTCGAAGGATATGCAATAGGTGTAATACCTGCTGTCCTCCGTAACAACCGACAGGTTGGTCTCTCCTTTGAAATCCCTTACCGTTGATTTCAGCCGGATGACGGACGGACATACCTGTATGACTTCCCCTATGATGTTCTCATCCCCCATGTTCAGGTATTTCACGGGAGTGGGGAATATCATATGGAGCGTCTTCTCATAACCGATCTTCAGGTTTCTGCACTCCAGCTCGTCAATACGGGGCTGCTGGGCTCTTCCTGATAAAAAAGCAAACAGGAGAAGTATTCCTGTGATGTAAATTCTGTTTGGTCTCATATGATTAATTCTATATTTTTGCGGCTTCATAAAAAAATATCTAACATGTACAGAAAAATAAATTCTCTTTTTATACGTCTTAAAAACTTCATACGGATTCACTTCAGCCGGAGCTACACAGCCTCTCTTGAAGGAGCCTATGATTTTACTGTCCGTAATTTTGGTCATCAATTCAAACTTCCCGATGTGCGTTTTCCAGTTGACAAAGACACCTTGAATGCCAATGACTTGCCGGAAGTATTCTCTTGTATAGTTGATTATATCGAGGAACAAGGAGAATCCAATATTGCATTCAGGTGTAATATAGTATGCATGGAAATTCATGACAGACTAAAAAGCCAATACAACATTGATTCGATTGTCACATCTGGTGATTGCCGGCTTAACGGGAATAAGATATGGTCTGCCACGAGAAGGCAGCTCCTCGCCCAATTTGGGCATAGGGTACCTACCATGTCCCATCATGTCTGGCTCACTATCGGAGAATATATAATAGATCCGACTATCATGACGACCATCCGCCAAAAAAAACGGGAGTTGTTTTCTAATAATATTTATGAGGTAACACATATGATATTCCTCTGTAAACATAAGCATAAAACCATGCGCTTGGAGAACGTAATCCTTGAATACAAGCCCCGTTTAGTAGGATGTGAATTTTATGAACATACTCAGTATGGCATTCCGGTCTTTTCCATATCTTCGGGTGCCCCATCAAGTAATTCGAGATAATTCGATATAAACAGGCGGAGTGGACACTATTGGGTTTATGTGTGGCCGGTGTCCCTCTTTTTCCCTTTCGGCATCTATCTTTCTGAGGATTTCGGCATAAGAAGGTGGAAGATCCGCGTATTTTTCTCTTTCCTTAGTGCTGTTCCTTCTGGCTTTCAGAAAGGTCGGATCTACCGTGTCGAAAATACAGTGGGCCTGGCGTATCAGCATTTCGACCCTGACGGGTATGTCATCCGGTTGTAGTTCCGGCAGACCCGGTAATCCACCCATATCCGGAATGAAGCATTGTCCGGTAGAAGGCTCTTGCAAATACAGGCTGGTTTGACCGGCCTTCTCCTTTACGATCCATGCGGGGAAACATGCTTCCGGTTCATATTCCGATCTTTCTATACCGGTATCGTCTGCTCCCGGATAACGGAGCCGTATCCGATACCGTACTGAAACTTCGGGGCTTGAACGAATCTGCAGATACTGTTCATCCCAGTCATAAACCTGATGAAAGGCGGAGATATCGGGGGAGAGTAGCTGTCCCGGAACATATTTTCCATCCTCTGCAAAATGTATCCGGTCATTCGCATACAGGACGGTTTTCTCCTCTGCGGTGAACATAATCCACACAAGCACACCTTCTTTCATCAGGTCGCTTTTTCTGTTTGTTCTCTTTTCCAGACACTCGAATATTCGGGGAAACTCCCCAAGAGGACTTGCTCGTCGTATCAGCATTTCGCCCCTTACGGGTACACCGTCCGGCTGCAAATCAGGCACTCCCGGTAATCCGGTTATATCCTGAATAGCGCATTGGTTTATGGATGGTTCCTCAAGGTATAGGCTGACCTGTCCGTTCTCCTGTGGCACTATCCACACGGGAAAGCACATTTCCGGCTCATACTCCGATTGCTTTACTACCCTGTCCTCAGTTCCCTGATATCGTAGGCGCATCCTGATCCGTATCGAAATCCCGTATTCAGGAAGGGAAAGAAACCTGTCAGCATCATCCGGTGTGAGGATTTCATGCAGTACGGATACATCAGGGGACAACAACCTTCCATAGCCGACTTTTCCATTCTCGGGATGTACTTCGTAATCCATACGCAGGGCTGCTTTCCCCTCTTTGGTAAATATGGCCCACATGATGACACCTTCTTCCATCAGGTTGCCTCCAAATTCTTTTTTATCAGTCATATTTGAACTTTTTAAGTCGTTATTCTTATCATCCGTCATTTTATCTTTATTTCGTTTCTTTCTCGGTGGAGTATCCCAAAACCGGGGGATAATGAAAAGAGCTCCCATAACCCACCATATTGTGGCCGGCCATTGTTTTATTGTATCTATAATTTCCTGTATGGTTTCCATTGTATAATTTTTGTTTTTATTTATTGTTTACTTTTCAGGTTCCGGACCATTATCCGGGACTTTTGCTTCTCATTCTCATCCACAGATGCCTTTTCATCACTTCTTTGCCCTGACTGTTCGTGGCGTGAATACACACCATTTTAATGTTTCAATATGCCGTTTCCGGTCAGCTTTCCCCCGGTTCTTTTTTCTCCATCAGAAACACGGCATAGTTGGTCTTGATGGTGACCTTCACTTTCTTGATATTCTTGCTTGCGGCCTGCTTGGTGGCGTTCACCACACCGTTCACGCCTCCGGCAATAAGCTGGCTGCCCATGTCCAGGCCTCCGGTTATCTGCGGATTTGTCCCGTCCACCGCCCCGGCCGTGGCATCCTTGTTGATTTCCGCCTTTGCGTTCCCCGGTACATAGATACCTTCCATTGCGTCAGAAGAATATACTTCTTTTTTAAACGGAAGGATATTGCCGCCCACATTGACTGTCCTGATCTCCACAATGACCCTTTCGCCGTCTATCTTCCTCACTTCCCCGTACACCGGCGAGTCCTTCCTCACCCGACGGCCGTCATCGGTGAGACAGTCCTCACCCAGACGCATCTTCAGCGTGGATCCGGCCATCACGACCTGGTCGGAATGCACGTACGCGCGGATGGCGTTCCGCCTGCTGCTCTTGTGCAAGGCGACCGTGTTGAATCTTGTCCTTGCCTCAGGGGCTTCCTTTGTCTCTTCCTTCTTCTCCACCTTCTTTTTCTCCTGTTTCCTTTTTTTCTTCTTCCGCAGTTCACGGGTGATACTGTCCAGGTTCTCTTGTGTGGGAAGGATATAGGAGGCGGTATCCGCCTTCCGCCCGTATTCCTCTTCCGGCGGCATCTCACTGTTGATGATGAGTTGACGCATACGCTCTATGTCCACCGGATTGTCCCCGCCCTGTCCCTCCGCCTGCTTGCGCAGGGGGGTACGCTCGAGCTGGGCCTTCACATCCGTAATGGTCACATCCTTGTTGTCCGTGCTAAGACGGACGGTGTTCTGATTCTCTTCCTTTCCTTTCATCGCGGAGATTGTCCAGATGACAAGAAGGACAAGCAACCCGAACACGCTGACAATGATTACTTGAGTCTTCTTCATGTTCTTCTGTTTTATTCAATTCCTTTCTTTGTTTCCATCCGAGGTGTCCAACAGCTCGTATTCCTGTGTATAGTTCCGGAAGAAGAAGCCTGTCACATTCTCCGGATAGGACGGGGTGGTGCGTATGGCGTCGCCCCGGCTGTATATCCTTATACGTTTGACCCCGCCGGCATCATGGATGGACAGGATGGAGGTGAACAGCACGTTGTAACCGTCATCACGTATCCCGACCCTGTGCAGCTTCTCAAACACGCACTTGTAGATGACACCCCTGTCCGCCGCGTCGGCATAGGCGCGGTCGTTCAGGTATTTGTTCCAGATGGCGTTCAGCTCGGATTTCTCCACCAGAAACACGGCCTGCGCCTGGTTTCCGGAGATGCTCATCCTGTCGAAAGAGTTTACATAATAGGCCACCGCGTTGCAGTGGGCCTTCAACAGGGTCTCGTATAACTTGTCCGTTTCCATGGACTTCAATTGCAGGAACTCTCCGCCGGTGTTCACGACAAGGATCCTGTCCGTCACTCCGCGGACGGTCATGTTCATGAAGAACAGCACCAGGGCGACGATGGCCGCACACAACAGGCTGACCGCCTTGACATAGACGGAGGACCGCTTCTTGGCCTCTCCCAGTGAGGCGAAGTCCCTCACCATATTCTTTATATCCATTTTCATATTCTTCCGTTGTTTTAAAAAAGGTTATGGATCCTGCCTCTCACAATCGCCAGCAGGGACAGTTTCAACGCAAGGGAGAACAACACCTGCAGGACGACATTCCACGAGGTGTTCATGACATACTCGCAGACGATGGCGTCCGAAAACTTGCTGGCAAGGATGAAGGCCGGTACCATCAGATAACAGACCAGCAGGTTCTTGCACCACGTATGGAAATACGTCCGGGTACTCTCGTTGTAGAAACAGGCTATCGCCACAGGGGATATAAGTTCCAGCAGGAGCAGGAACATGTATCTGCCGACTATGAACAGGGTCTGCGCGTACATGTAGAAAGGGGCGGCTATGACGCCGGCCACATACGCCAGCAGATAATCGAACGAACTGCCGACCGGATTGAGCAACACGCCGGCAACGTCCATTACCGACATGTCGCTGAACTGTTTCTCGAACTGTGCGATTATCGGCTTCTGGAACAGGTCGGCCACATCATAGACCTTTCCGCCGAATCCGGCCTGCAGATCGTCCATCAGTTTGCCGAACACCGTTTCCAGGGCTTCCAGCAGCACGGGGAACAGTGCGACGGCGGCTATGCAGAATACATACTGCCACACCAGGTTCATGTAATCCTTCATGGTGGGCGTGCCGTCCTCGTTGGACTGCACCTCCCGGTATACCGTATACAGACGGTGGATGAGCGTGACAGCCATGAATCCCGTCACTACCGCATAGAAGGCTTCCACGGCGATGTTCCCCCGGATACTTTCATAAGCATTGTGGATATGCTCGACCGATATTTCTGTTATTGATGCCATATTCCTATTCCGTTACAAGTCCCAAATTCCGTCTGATGGTACGCGTATGTGACATGATCTGTCTGATGGTGCCCAGTGAAGCCTCCTGGCGGCGGACTTCCTGAAGACATCCGTCGAGCTGCTCCATCCGTTCGCTGTCGTTCATTTTCAGGTCACTGCTGAGTATATCCCCGGTCAGGGAGATGATGGCGGCGTTGTTCGCCACCACGTCCTGCACGGCCGAAGTGATGCCCGGCAGCCCCTTCATGTCCATCTTCTCCGCCTCTTCCAGCGTCCTGAGGCAGTTGCTGTTCAACCGGTTCTGCCGGTCTATCAGGTCCGTGAACATCCGTGCGCGTCTGACGGTGGCGGACACCTTCTGGACATAGTCCAGGGCGGTCTGGAGCCTGTTCACCTGTTCCACCGTCTGCTTCACCGTACTGGCCGTATTGGCGGCATTGATGATTCCCTGTGCCGTATTGCCGGGGTCGGTGACCACCCACTGGGCTCCCGCCGTCACGCAATGCAGCGACATTCCTGTAAAAAAGAAAAAAATTGAAAGCAATCTCATGATATTCCTCCTTTGTTCTGATTCCTATTTTGTTACAAGTCCCAAATTCCGTCTGATTGTCCGTGTACGGGAGATGGTCTGACGGATGGCGGACAGTCCCGCCTCCTGCTCCCTCAGCTTTTCCAGACACTTCCTCAGATGCTTTATCCGTCCGCTGTCGTTCATTTTCAGGTCACTGCCGAGTATGTCCATGGTCAGGGAGATGATGGCGGCGTTGTTCGCCACCACGTCCTGCACGGCCGAAGTGATGCCCGGCAGCCCCTTCATGTCCATCTTCTCCGCCTCTTCCAGCGTCCTGAGGCAGTTGCTGTTCAACCGGTTCTGCCGGTCTATCAGGTCCGTGAACATCCGTGCGCGTCTGACGGTGGCGGACACCTTCTGGACATAGTCCAGGGCGGTCTGGAGCCTGTTCACCGATTCCGTCACCTGTTTCACCGTTGCTGCGGTATTTCCCGCGGTCAGTGTGCTCTGGGCGGTGTTGAGAGGGTCGGTAATCGCCGCCTGTGCGGCAGCCTTCAAGGTCATTCCGCCGCACAGGAGCAGAAGCAGAAGCGGCCTGTATCCCTTTAATCCTTTTTCCATACGGTCTCCTTTCATTTCCTGTCCTTTGACGGGTGTCTCTCCATGTATCTGCCTATCGCTTCCTCCATCGGCATGGTCCTGGAATAGCCGTCAATCTCAGCCCATGTCTCCCCGTCGGTCTGGAAGGCGAGGAACTTCTCCCGGCTCAGTTCGTTGCGCACCACCACCGCATACCTCCCCTGGCCGCCGGTGAAGCGGATGAAGCACTCGGAATGCGGACGCTCCCCGGAAAAGTCGTTGCGGATGGACCGCATCATGTTGCACTGGGCGGGGTCGCCCCCCATCTCGAACCTTTTCTCCACGGCCCTGTATACCACATCCGTTGTGGGAAGGATGTACAGCAGCTGGGTATTGGTGATCATGCCTTTGGTAAATTCGTCATCGGGAAGCTGGTCGGGACTCTGGACGATGGTCATCACCGCACCGTTCTCCTTGCGTATCTTCTGGTAGCAGAAGGCGACTGCGGAATGTATGCTGATATCCTCGCCTCTGGACTTCATCTGCGCCGTTTCGGCATACTCGTCAAAAATGATCATTCCCCTTCTGGTCCGGTCGGAAAGGATCTTGTCATGAATCACGTCGAAGATCAGGGCCATGACCAGGTCGGAGAGGAACTTGTCCTGTTTGATCTGCGTCAGCTCGAACACGACCAGCCGCCTGTTCCCGAAATCGGGCACTCCTTCGGTCCTGCATACATTGGCATACCGTTCACCGGGAAGGAACTCGCTGCATATGAGGCGGAAGGAGGACAGGTCAAAATAATTGGGGTCTACGTCCTTCCGCCGGCAAATATCCTCATAATGCTCCGTCACGTGGCGGTAGAAAGAGGGAAAGGAATGGGGCGGCAGGCAGGTGGCGTAATAATCCTGGATGAATTTTGTGAGGGCTACGGACTGCTCCTCCTCGTCCTTCCCGAACATGCGGCGCCAGAAACGCTGCACGATACCCGATAGCACCTCTATCTTGTTGTTGTCAAGGGAACGGCCCTCCAGATCGAAGGGATTCAGGCCCAGCGGTGTCTCCCCGTCATAGTCCACATGCAGCGAGATTTCAGGATAAAGCTTGCAGAGCTGTCCGAAAGAGTACCCGAACTCCACCACCACCACGATATAGCCCTGCTCGATGAGCTGCTGCACGATATTCAGTGTCAGCACGGACTTGCCGCCGCCGGTGGATGCCACCACGATGCCGTTGCGGGCCGGTATGCGTTTTTTCTTCGCGTCCCAGATATCCTTTTTCAAAGGTATCTGATAAATACGGTCATTGAAATACACCCCTTCCTCATCCGGGGTGAATGTCGTGTAGTTGATGAACAGACAGAGCGCGAGGGAAAGCGGGGTCAGGAACAGGAAGCCGCTGTCAAGCCCTTTCTCCTGTCCGGGAACCGAAGCCAGGTATATGTTGGCCAGATGCTCGTAGGACGGTATATAGAATTTGAAGTCCGAGACGGTCAGGTATTCCCGCAGCTTCTTCTCGGCCCGGTCCAGCAGTTCCGGGCTGTCATCCCATATCATGACGGAAAAATTGGCACGGCAGAGGAGCTGCCTCTCCTCCATGATCTCCTTCTGCATGTTCTCGAGCTCGTCCGCCTTCGGCTCCAGCATGGCCCTGTCCCATCCCTTGTTGGTGCGGTAGACCGCCACACGGCGGGAGAACTCTTCATAAAGTTTCTCCGAGCCCTCGAAATAGAGGATCTGGTTGACCGCATGGTTGCAGTGCAGGTGCACGCCCAGGCCTTCCAGTTCCGCCATGTACAGGCTGCATCCGGACACGGGCAGTGTGGTGTCCTCCACATCGCTTCTGACGGTGCGGTCAGGCAGATAGTCACCGTCACAGACGGTATAGCAACGCGCTTTCTCCCGGTCGACGGTGATCTCTCCGGAGAAATGGATGTCACGGTCGCAGTCAGCCCGGGGGAAGAAGTTGATGTACCGGATGACATACTCCCTCAGGCTGGCGGCGGCCATCCTTTCCAGACGGGTGTCCCTGATACTGTTTATCACACCAATGGCGGAGTTCACCCCCTCCAGAAATTCGGTGAGTTTCTCCCGGTCGGACACATGCAGCCTCTCCCGGTAGGAGAACGGGTTGGCATTGTACGAGGCTGCCAGGGAGGACAGGCCGGACAGGGTGAATATCAGAAGACAGTCATGTTCCAGATACTCACGGCCGGAGAAATGCCTCTGTTCCGCCTTGTCGATGAAGCTGTCCCCTTCCAGCTCATGAACGTACTCCCTTTTAAGGAACACGTCCTGCTTGTGCACGAAGCTGCCGGAGGGCAGGTGTTTGAACGCCTGGTAGAGACGCGCGTTGCGCTCCTCCAGGTCGGTACGGTGCAGGCTGTAACATTCCGGATTGTACATGCGGAACGCTACAGACACGCAGCCGTTTCTGGTAAGGATGACACCGTATTCGTCATTGATGACATCCAGTATGGAATATCCTTCGTTTGCCATTTTCTTATTGTTTGTTTTTTTATTTGTTATCCCGTTCAGTTGTTATTTATATCTTTTTAGTTTATGAATGAAATCAGTACAGCCCTTAAAACATTGACTGACAAAATCACTGTAAAGTTGGAAATCGGAGAAAAGCATTTTAATGTTTTTCTATGTCTTGCTCTATGCGCACTGGTCATTTATCCGCTCCTGTTCACAGCCGTGGTTCATTTCAGAACACTACCGCTTGGGATACAGTTATTGATTGTGACAGGAATTTCGGTTGCCTATTCAGTAGTCCTCGTTCCGCTTTCCGCATTTTGGGTTTCCAAAGAATGGATCTGCTATGCACCGGTTGGTATCCTTTCCTGTATGTCAGGGATTTACTGGGTATTTGCCTGCCCTCTCTCCGGAGTTGACCCCAACTTTATAATATTTTGGAGAGTTATGATAATACTCCTTCCGCCCATGCTATTGTTGGGTATAGCCATCAACCTGTGGGAACTCCGCCATGTCAAAACCGGTAACAGACAAAGCAACAGTTTAAGGAGGCAACTCTTTATCATCTTCTTTTTTATCATTGTTTTCACCACCTATTTCCTTATTTCCAATTTCTTTAGGAGTGCTGTTTTTACGTATACGTATATTTCTTGAATCTTTTATTTCCTTGGTGATACAATAAAAGACAAAAGACACACAAAAAAAGAATGTCCAGACAAAAGCAAACAGCACTTCGGGACAGTCAGTTATAAGTCTATTCATATTTTCTGTAGTCTATCTGTTTTTTCATTAAAGCATTTCTCACATCACGGTTTGTAACCGTCTTCTCCCAATGCGTCGACCTGTTATTGGACAAGGTTTCTTGTGCTATATTCAAGTGTTGCCTACTTTAGTATTCTTCTCCTGTTTGCAAAGATTTGTTTGGGTAAGATTACATTGGGGGGCAAACACTGTTGGCAGCTCCTTAAAAAAAAGTTGAATCATGCAGACGATGAGTCGTTCCTTTCTTTAGAGGGATCATTGATTTTTTTTTTCGGTATCATTGCCACTCTTGCCATACTTTTTTAAGAACTCCATGTTCCCATGTATGGCAATTCTTATCAAAACATGCAGTGTCAGCATCCCCATGATAATGATGCATATATAATCAATTGGCATTCCGATTGTTTGTTCCAGCCAGTTTCTAACACTTTCCATACTGTCAATAGTTTATCTGTCTTTCATTAAAGCATTTCTCACATCACGGTTTGTAACCGTCTTCTCCCAATGCGGCGGCCTGTACTTCTTCCTTGAGGCATTCTTATAGAACTTCCTTGCCAACAACAGACCACATCCGACAAGCAATACGAATATGAAAAGCATTTCACCGCCTGTCGTACCGTCCTCCAGCCAGCTCTTGACGTTCAGCAGGAGCACGGCCACGGCGAATCCGCCGTAACCGAGCAACAGATAGAAGTCGCGTACCAGCAGCCCGTGTATCTTGCACGGGTTCTCGATCCCTTTGCGCACCTTGTACTCCATGGCGGTCAGATTGAGAAGCTGACACCGGCTATCTTGCCCACGCAGAAGCTGATGACGGTCACCGCGATAAGGACATAGCCGACCATGTAGGCGACGTTCATCCATCCCTGTTTCTTGTTGCCCTCGCTGTTCTCGTCATTGATGAGTCTCCAGTTCTTTCCTATGCCTACGGCAAGCGCCATGACCATCACACCGAGGAAAACCGGCAGTGCGATGTCGTTCAGGACGGTGTTGATGTCACTTTTGATGGATTGTGCCCCTGCCGGAAGAACCGCCGCCAGCAGGACGGATAAAGTATAAATTTTCTTTTTCATTGCCTTTCTTGTTCTTTTTCAGTTATTGTTCCTTCATAATTGCCTCCGGGCTGCCAGCCGGTGATGGTGATGTCCTCTATCTCCACCCCGTTTCCGGCGGTTTTCAAAGTGTAGACATATTCCTTTCCGGATCGGAATGCCGCCGCCGGCATGACGAAGTCGTATGGATGTCCGCCGGCCACCAGCGCCACGTGCATGGCCGGACTGTCACCGGGATAGAGCAGCAGGCTTCCTGTCCCGGAGGATATTGTGCCTTTTTCCGGTTTTATCTCCAGTGAGCCCGTCAGAAGACTGTACGAAGCGGAGTAGCTGTAATCCGCCACTCTGACCGCGGTGACGGCGGCGGGCATTCTGAAAGTCACCTTCGAAAGAAGATGATACAGGGTGATGGAGGCGGAGGGTGCGTTCCCGGACACCATGGTCCTTTCCGAATACAGATAGTCTGTCTGGCTCCTTGCGTCCAGGCCCATCTTTCCGCCGCTGAAGGACGGGTTGTAAGGATAATACGCATATATGCCTTTATCCCCGTCCGACAGGGAAATCTCCGCGAATGTCCATTTCCCGGACCGGTTGAGGACTCGGATGTTGTCCGGATACAGGTTTCCCGCCGTATCCGTTACAAACATGCCGAACTCGCTGACGGACATTTCCTGCCCGTCATCACCACGTGCCGTGCAGGAGCTGATGGACATGACGGCGTCCTGCTCCGGACTGTCGTTAGGGCCGGAGCAGCCGCTGAGGGCTGCAACCGGCATTACAAACGTCAGACAAATAATGAGATGATTGAATGGTTTATCCATATTTATAGTTTTTAGTTTATGTCCACCGATACCTTTCTGTCCTGGTATACAGTGATTGACAGTTTCCTTCCGCTTTCGTTCTGGGTCAGCGTAATCGTGCCGCTACGGTCGGAAGTTGTCGGGTTTTCACTGACGGTTGCCGAGTTTGTGCCGGCACTGATCCAGGACACGTTGGCGGAAGCCGACCAGCCGATATTGCTGCGGGAGGTTTCGCTGCCGTTGGTGTATGTGATCTTCTGTGAGGTGACACTGTAGGTGACGGTTCCCCCGGTGGAGACGACGTCATCACCGCTG
Organism: Phocaeicola sp. RTP21359st1_B8_RTP21360_211022; assembly: GCF_040911965.1. NCBI lineage: Bacteria > Pseudomonadati > Bacteroidota > Bacteroidia > Bacteroidales > Bacteroidaceae > Phocaeicola > Phocaeicola sp. RTP21359st1_B8_RTP21360_211022. The sequence continues at coordinate 48,931 of NZ_JBDFXP010000031.1, read as the reverse complement.
ACGGCTCCGAGCGTGAATATGTACCCGTAGGTGATTACATCGGCGGGCTTTCCATCCTGATGGATTGTCACATGGCCTGATTTTCCTCCGTAACTTGCCGTATAGGTACAATTGCGGGATGAAGTGCTGCCATTGGCCGCCACTGTGACAGTCGTGCCGCTCCGGCTGAAGCCCGACGCGCTTCCTGACCATGAGGCGGATGAGCTCACATCCACACTCCGGTATTCTGTGGTGGTGCCTGTTGTTATGCCGTTCCACTTCGTGTATTTCGGACGGCTTTGTGATGCTGTCGCACTCAGGCGGCTTGTGCCTCCGGATGAGCCGATACCGGACGGGCTGGCGGACACTGACAATGAGCCCGTGGTCCAGTTGCCGTACTCCGTTGTCTGACTGCCGGCGGACTGTCTGACCGTACAGGCGGCCGACCTGCCGTTTGAAGTGGCCGTGACTGTGCAGGACCTTTCAGACGCTGTTGTGTTGTTGCCTGCTGTCAGTGTTGTTCCGGACAGGCTGAATCCGCTGCCGGCTGCCGACAATGACGGTGTGGCCCTGTCTGTTTCCGTACCGCCGGAACCGCTGACACCGTTCCACGTCCATGTGCGGGTACGGGTTGCCGCCGCGCTGATGGAGGATGTGCCTCCGCTTGCGGCTATCGTGGCCGGATTGGCTGACACTGTCACGTTCCAGGCACTCCATGACGCATATTGCCTGTTTCCTGCAGACTGGGTGATCGTACAGCTGGCTGATTTACCGGCATGGGTTGCCGTATATGTTATACTTCGCGTGCTTGTTGAGGTGTTGTTGCCGGCGCTGACTGTTTTTCCGGACAGGCTGAATCCGGCTGCACTGCCCGAGATGACAGGTGTGGCGGTTTCCGTACCGGTCTTTACCCCATTGGTATATACGTCACGCGCAGCCGAGCAGGTCAGCGTTGACGTTCCTCCGGCGGCCGCGATAGTGGTCGGACTGGCGGATATGTTTACTTTCCAATCTCCGTAACCGGTTGTTCCGGCCGGCTGCTTGACTGTACAGGTCGCTGATTTACCGGCATGGGTTGCCGTGACTGTACAGGATCTTTCAGATGTTGTTGTGTTGTTGCCTGCTGTCAGTGTTGTTCCGGACAGGCTGAATCCGCTGCCGGCTGCCGACAATGACGGTGTGGCCCTGTCTGTTTCCGTACCTCCTGAACCGCCGACACCGTTCCACGTCCACGCACGGGTACGGGCTGCATCGGCCGTGATGACGGATGTACCTCCCGTGTTTGCAACCGTTTCCGGATTGGCCGATACGGTTACACTCCAGTCGCTCCAGGATGCGTATTGTTTTGCACCGGCATCCTGTGTTATGGTCAGGCTGTTATCCGATGTTATGCCGTTGTAACTGCCTTTTACGGTAATACTTCTGGCATTTGTCGTAGTATTGTTGACAGCCAGGACCTGATTCCCGGACAGGCTGAATCCCGTCCCGGTTCCACTGAGGGAAACCGTTACATTTTCTTTTTTATCAGGATCCCGGTGGTCGTTATAATAAGTGCTGAGAACGGCTGTGACAGCCTTGTTTCCTCCGGCAGCGGGTATGTTTCCCGCAGTTGTGCTGATTTGCAAGGTCTGCCGCGTGGTAGCGGAGGACTGTTGTACCGGCAGGATGTAAGTCCTTCCGGATTCTGCCTGGGTAAACAGGACCTTGCCGTTTCGGGGAGCGGTATTCAGGTTTTCCGCCACCTTTATTGTTTTGCCCGCCTTGTCCGGGGTTATCCAGACGTCTGTCGTTGAAACCGTGTAATCCAATGGACTCTCAGTGCCGGGCAATGGCTTCCCGTTTATTGAATAATATTTGTTTGAAACCGTTTCGTAGTTATAGATGCCGCCGGAATAGCCGCTGCCGATGGTTTCCGGACTGACGGTAAAGGTATACTGCAGCTCTTTGCCCATGAACGGAATTACGGTAGTATGCCCCGCAAGGAATTCTTTCTTTGCCGTAAGGGTGTAGTCCTTTTTTGTGCCGTCGGCAAATAAAAGGGTAAGGAATGTACCGTCGGCATCCCGGTCCTGCGCCGGAATGACCGCAGTGAATGTGCCGCCGTCATTATACATCCGTATATCCGAGGTGGCTCCAAGGGTATTGGCGGTGCCGGTTCCCAGGTTGATATTGGCTGTAGCCTTGGCCCTTTGGATGGTCACGCCGGAAAGTGCCTCTCCCGCTTCCGGCGTATAAGTGACCTGCAGCCGGGACAGCCGGTGGGAGAAGGCGAGCGTTATGACCTTATCGGTTGTTCCGCTCCTGTTGGCCGCATACATGAAGTCGGAAAGCGTGATGCCTTCCCGCTGGTCCCCCTGTATGCTGAAATTATAATCCAACGGATTGCCCATGTCTTCCCTGTAGGGGTAATAGGCATAATAATCCGTTTCATAGCCGGCGGCTATTTCGTTGGCGTCCCCGTCCGCCACGAACTGCGAGCCGTTCCAGACGAACCGCTTGTTGTCCGCATAGTTTCCGGACGTTTTCAAGGTTGCAGGCGCTGATGACATGCGTACTGCCGCATAGACGCCGATGGCATCCCCGGTCTCAAACGTTGTCTCGGTTGCCCGTGCTCCCCCTGCGTCAATTTCAAAGGACACGGTATCACGGCTGTGGATTGCGGTGCCTTCCTCATTCTCACAGCCCTGCAGGGACAGGAGGGTTGTCATGGCCAGCCAGGGGAAAAGGCTGTTTAAAATATTCTTCATTTTCATCGTTTTGTCTGATTATGGGGGATTGGCAGCCCCGATATGGTTTGTAACAGGGCGGGAAGAAAGGCTTCCCGCCCCTTAAAGTCAGATTACAGGTACAAGCTGGATTTCACCTTTCACATCGTCTGTCCAGGGTTCGATGGTCACACCACTGCCATCGGCACCGCCGATGACCAGACCGTTATTCCCCAGTACGATGTCGTAGATATTACGGTAAGAGCGTTCCCATTTTGTTCCGGCCGGGAAGGTGAATTGCAGCTGCTTTCCGTCAATGGTGAACACGGCCTGCATATCCTTGCCCGCTGTCGCATCAACCGGAACGACAATGGATGAAAAGGATACGGCCTTGTCTGTCAGAGTGGCGCCGGCGCTGAATTCCACATTGCCTGCCGTCGTTCTTGTCAGGGAACCTGTTGAAATATCCATAGTGGCACGGGTATACAACGGAGTGGCGGAACCGACATTCTTCAGTGTGATTCCGGTAAGGACGCCTTCCTGTCTGTATCCTTCCGTTTTCTTCATGCGGAATACGACCTGTGAAAGGGCATGTTTCATCGTGATGTTCACATTACGGTTCAGGATGCTCGCCTTGGTGTCGCCCTGTCCGTACAGATGGTCCGTCTGGGTGGTGATGTCCACCGGAAGGGCGGAGGGGGTGGTCAGCGTGGCATCATACGGATAATAAGCGAACACCGTCGCCTCGTTCTCATCCAGCAGGATCTCTTCCGAAGTCCATCCGGCAGCTGAATAGGTGAAAGGGGTGTTGGTATAGACGGCATTCTGGTTGTACGGAGTGCCCAGAGTACCGTTGCAGACATAAAGACCCAGCTTGTCACCGGCTTCCCAGGCGGTCTTTTCCGCGCGGGAAACAGCGGGAGCACCGATGTTGGCGTTGATTTTCAAGGAGGCACGGACATCCTTGACGGTTCCTTCTTCATTCTCGGAACAGCTGCATGCCAATACGGCAAGACACGCTGCGAACAAAAACATTTTCTTCATTTTGTAAAATTTTAAATTGATGATAAAAAAACAGTATTAATAAGTAATTATTCCCTGGCCCCATTCCACATTCTGCCAGTCCTCGATGGAAGCGGATGCGGTATGTAGGGACGGGGATACGCGGACGGTGATGTCCACACTGATACCGTCAGCGGTGAAGTCCTTGAACACATCACTCAGGTCAAGATCCGCATCCACGGGCATGTCCCCGTCCAGATGAAGACGGATGACATTGCTCACCCCGGTATTGATGCCGAACACCAGCACTTCCTTCCGGAAGAAATTCTCCTTTTCAGGGGAGACGGTGAAAGGCAGGGTGGCGAAACCGCTTCCCTTTTCCCTTGTACGTACATACCGGCTTGTGGTCACGCCGTCAAGTTCGGCGGTGATTCCGGTATATTCCAGGATTCCCGTATTCGTCACCGTGATGTTGAAGACAATCCGCTGCACCATCAGTTTGCTCTCGCAGGTGACGTGCAGGGTGTCGTCAGTCATGACCGTACCGGTCACGGAAGAGGAATACGCATATCCCTGCTCCGCCGTGATCTTTCCCTGTTCCGTCGGAACACGCAGGCGGACGGTGGCGGCGGAGCCCGCATCCTCCAGGATGTTGACATCCTTGTTGCAGGCGAGAAACTCGTAACTCCCGATATGCAAGGTCCCATACGCATCACCGCTTCCATTAAAAGGAATGGAAAGATTGTCATATTCCGCCACGCCGTTACCGGTCAGCGGAAAAACCATCAGGTTCATCTCCGCCTGTTCCGGTGTGCCCATATCGGAAGGGTGATGGAACCCGTTACGGGCGTGCAGGTATCCTTTGTAGATACAATCCTCGGTGAACAGGCCGTCACAAGAGGAAAGTGACAGCAGGGACAGGAATATGCCGGGCAGAATTCTTACTATTTTATTCATATTGCGACAGGTTTAAATTATACGTTGTTATCAGCCGGTTGATTTCCGGATCAAGACGACCGCGATAGGCTTTGGAACCGTCCAGTTCCAGTGAGCGCATGAAGGAGGACACGGCTTTGCCGTCGTCTTTCAGACGGCTGTACAGGATGGACAGCAGGTAGCACACATTGGAACTTTCCGGCAGGGATTCCAATATTCCGGCAGCCCGTGCATCATAGCCCAGTGACATCAGGCAGATGGCCGTGTTGTAGTCGTTATAGTCCGACAGTATCACCAGTGCGTCCTTGTACTGCCTGTCCTCCATCAGGTCGAGACCGTGCATGTAGGCCGAGTCAAGGACGGTGGTGTATTTGAATTCCTCTATCATATCCCGGCGGTGCAGGTAGAATGCGAAGTTCACCGCACGTGCCAGAGGATAATAGTTCTCCCTGATATGCTTGTAGGCATCCGGAAAACGTTTCCGGATCCCGGCCTCCCTTGCGTCCGGATCCTTGACGGAGGACATGATATCCAGAACGGCTGACCTGTCATCCATTTCCGTATCCTGTTGTACCTTGCGGACAAGAAGCTGCCAGTCCTCGCCAATCCACCGGGGACGGATCAGGGTGTCGATGCCGGTCCTGTCATCCGTCCTTCCGGACAGGTACTCCTTCAAGGCAACGGCACGCTGCCTGGACAGGATACGGTTCGCGGCCGCGCTGCCTTCCGGGGATGCGGTGGCGGTCATGTCAATGCTGTCCATCACCAACTCACCGGTATAGGTCAGCTTGTTGATCGCTTCCAGGACTTTGTCTATTTCGGAACGGTTGTTCCCGTATTCCTCGTCAAACAGGTATCTGCCTGCCGGATAATTGATATAGGCGGTCGTATTGGCCGTGGCCTTGCGGTATATCTTCTCCTTCCTGTACCGGGGCGCATGGTCCAGGAACTGCACCATACTGCTTATATAATAGGTAATGGTATCCGAGGACGGTAAATTGGCGGAACTGCCATTGACGGCAAGTATCCTTCCGTCTACTGTCAGATCAATACGTTTCGTGTTATCGGTAACATCCATCTCCTGCCGGTAATAATAGCTGAAGGTATTGTTCCTGTTCCTGATGACCGTATCCAGACGGGCGGCCTGGTAAGGGAAACGGACCAGCTCCTCATATTTGCGTGACACCGCGTCACGTTTGCGTTCGTTCTCCGCAATGCGCTTGTAATCGAAGTATCTCTCCGCTATACGCGCCGAATCTTCCGGCGTCACCCTGCGTACCTTCAGAGGGGTGCCTTCCGAGAACATGCGGTAGCGGGACGGAATCAGCGTGGTGTCCAGGTCACGGCGGAGCCAGTAAGCGGGAAGTACGGACAGGATGGTGTTGTGGCCGGCGATGGCCATGCGGTTCCGTTCCATCTTCGCGTTGAAGTGCTGGTAACGGCGGTTCCATCTCTCAGTCCAGTCAATCCATTCCTCGCGGGCGATATAGTCATGCTTCCATGCTTGGTAGAACTCCTCCTCCAGCTCGGCCATGGCACGGCGGTAGCCTTTCATGTCGAACATCTCTTTCAGATAGGCGGAATCCGGGATGATACTGTTTATGAAGGCCTGGTACTGCGCGTATCCTTTTTTCTGCCGCTTGACGAAGTCGGCGCCGGATAGGAAGATCCTCTCCAGTTCTATGCGTCTGCCACGCTTGTAGGCCACAGGGGTCAGCTGTACCTGCCATTTGTCATCTATCAGCCTGCCCGGAACGGTCACGACAAAATCCAGATTCACTTTTCCGGCACGCTCGGGGATGTTCCTGTTACGCGCGACAATGGTCACCTCGTCCAGCTGCAACACGGTCATCTCTTCACCCGTAACGCTGTCACGTTCGGCCATGGTGACAATATGTTCCACTCCCGAACTGTCCTTCCAGGTGATTTTTTCGGGAACGGAATAGCATGTCGTGTCCGGTGCAGGCCGCTTGCCGGCCTGTGAGAGACCGACCTTGCTGATGCTCCTTTCCATCTTGTGGGACAGGGAACAGGATAAGGACAGCAGTGGAAGTAAAAGGATTACAGGTATGTTTCTTTTTTTCATAGGACCGTACATTTAGAAAAGATATATCATGTTCAACGCCACACGTGAAGGTATCAGATACCATCCGTGTTTTCTGCCCAGGAAGGCGCCGCATTCCCGGCAACGGTATTCGTTGTACCTCGCCCAGACCGCGGCGCCGCCGAGTTCCCATTCTATGTTCCATGTTTTTGACAGGGGGTAGGCCTTGCCGATGGAGAGGCCGATGCCGTAGCCTTCTCCCTCATAACGTTTCTTGTTCCATATCCTGCCGATCGAATAGCCGCTTGCCAGGGTGTTCATCCCGACAAAAAAATTGGAGTAGGACTCCACGAACCAGTAGCGCACGCCCGGCATGACAGTCAGGTTGCGGAACTGGCGGTTATCCTTAAAGACGAAGGGATTGTACTGGACCGGTAGATGAAGCGACCATCGGCGGTTCAGCGTCATGGACCCCTCCAGGTTGATGTTGCCCGTTGCCAGCCCTATCAGGTTGGTACGTGCGGAATAGAACTGGGCCGGGGATGCCAGGCAGACGCCCAACAATATCCCCAGGAAAAAGAATTTCTTTCTCATCTGTTTTCTCCTTCCTGATTGGACGGCCGGGAATTCAGCACGGTGATGTCCCATGCCGTCAGCGTGTTGAAGTAACGGCCGTCCCATTCACGGGCGGAAATGTCAAATTTGACACTGACCTCCATACCCTCCTCCATGGGAAAACGGTCCATGTTGTCATTCATCACTTGCAGGCAGATCCTCTTCGGATACTGGTCTTGCGTTTCTATCACAAACTCACGGGACTTCCACGGAGTGCCCGATGTCTTTCCGACTCCTTCCTTAACCGGAAAGAGGGTAAGTACTTTTCCTTTTATCTCCATATTTTTTTCGTTTATGTGTTTTTAATCAAGTGAACGGGGATGAACCGCAACCATCCTTTTCATGATCTGCTAAAACCATTCGGCATCCGGATCGACCTCCACGGAAAGCCGGTCCATGATCCATGTGATCAGTCTGTTGACAAAGCCCATGTTTTTATCCTTTTAAAAGTATTATCCTTCAATTGCCTGCTCAGACTTATATGGCGGCCGTCATCAACTCCGGTCATATAAGCCTTGTGGTTCGTCTTATGCCTGTTCGCCACAGGCTTTCTTCTGACAAGCCTGAACCTGCCCATATAGTCGTCTATCAGTTTTTGGTGACAGATCATGAGGCCGGTTTCCTGCGGCGTCTGCCCGGACTTCTCCAGCTGCATGCGTAAACCGGGTATGCAGCCTTCCAGATAAGACCGGATATAGTCCTTCTTACCTTTGGCGGTTCTCCAGTAACCGCGTCTGCCTTGCGCATACCCGGAATACTTCTCTTCGGACAGACGTCTGAAGGTTTTACGCAGGTAGTCAAAGAGCGCAATGACAGTTGCCGCATTTTCCTCTGTTCCGATTACCACCATATGGGTTGTGCCCGCGTAGAGCAGCATCTTGCAGTAATTGTATTCACATAAGACCCTCATCAGGTCCCGTTTCCAGATATTGCCGGCTGCATCCTTGTAGCTGATTCTGTCAGATTCGCAGGCTGTCAGCCGGTTTTGTGGATTCTCACCGGCAAGATCAAGCAGGGAGAGGTTGTATTCCATAAGCAGGCGGTGTACCGCCGCTGCCGCCGCATGAGCTTCACCTTCAGATCCGATCTGTGTGGCGGATTCTTTGAGCCGGATAAGCTTGCGGATTCTTTCCGTTATCTTTTCTGATACTTCTTTCATATTGTTTGCTGTATTACATCTCATTTCCTGCAGTCATTGCTTTTTTTTTACAGGCTTGCAGGAACTCGTTGAAATCGTTATGCCGGGGATACAGCCGGACGGACTCATTGACCAGTACCGTATCCTTCCCAAGATTCCCCTCCAGTTTCTCCAGGGCGTCCATGCCTGCCTTGTCGTTGTCCAGAAAGGCATGTACCAGCCGGTGCCGGGAAAGGAACTCTCCGGACCTGCCGGCCATGGCCGTGGAGTTCAGGATGCAGAAATTCATTGGCGGCAGTCCGGGATGTTCCCTGGCATACTGGAGATAGCTGAGAAAATCCATGAATCCCTCGAAAACGGCACAACGGTCGCTTCCATTGTCAAGACAGGTGACGGCTTTTATTCCGGCACATCCCTTGAATATCGGATTCCTGAGCTCCATGCCTCCCTTGTCATTGGGGAAAGCTACGGCGAAACAGCGTCTGTCCTTCCTTCCGCTGAAATGGTAGTATGCTTCCTTGCAATATGCCTTTGCAATGTCCGCATCAATTCCACGCCGGCCCATGTATTCCAGAAGCATCCTGTTGGTCAGGGGATTGATATTGTCAACAGTCAGTCTGGGGCTGGTGCCGGCATCCCCGGCGGAAGTCGGAACAAGGAGGGGGTCGGACGGGGCGGACAGGTCGCTTTTTTCAATCCGCCGCATGGCGGAGTGAAAATCGCACCGTTCCAGACGCATGACCAGGTCAGCCACACCTCCCGAGCTGTCCTCACCGAAATCCTTCCATTTGTTCGTGTGCAGGTTCACCATGAAGCTGGGGGTCTCCTCATTTCTGAAAGGGGAGCTGTACATGAGATAGCCGTGGTAGGACCTGACCGGTTCATGACCGTATTTTTCCAGTATCTCCCGCAAGGGGATCGCATTGGCTTCCTGTGATTTCATAATCTTTCGTTTTTTTTAAGTTCCTGCCGCACCGGCTTCACAGCGGGACGGCAGGATGGAATGTTCTTTCACATACTAACTAATGTCAAAATATTATGCGGTCCGGACGGACATCAGCCTGCTCCTGAGAAAACATAGCGGGCTCCTGATGCGCCCGTTGCTGCGCTCGATTTCCTTCAGGGCGGCTTCCAGCACACGGGGGGAGTCTGCGGACAGATGCAGAATCTCATGTTGCTGTGCCGGAGAAATGCCTAGACGCTCAAGGGCGGCACGGAAACCGTCCTGCTTCTTTTCTCCTGAACATTCAGCATTGTACTTGCGGATATAGTTCTCTATCAGCGGAGTGAGGCAGCCGCCCACACTGTAACGGTAGTCACCGTTACGGATGCTGTCCTTGACGGCGGCTATGGCGTACTCCAAAGGCATGGCCGGATAACGGGCTTTCAGAATGCACGCCCAGCGGATCTGGTCATCCTTCAGGTTCAGGTATTCCAGATCGGATTTTAAAGTCCGGATGGAATTGTCCTCCTCATCCGTCTTTTCCTGAACGGATGTAAAGGAGCTTGAGGATGATATGTTTTCTTTTCTTTCCTTTATATTGTAAGCTTCCGGAATATTCACGGATTCTTCCGGAATAAATCCGGTTTTTTCCGGAAGAATTCCCTCTTTCAAAGGAACGGGCGCTTCTGAAGGTTCCGTGAAGGGAACAGAGGTGACTGCCACAGATCCACAGATCGGAACGGACGCCGCTTCCACAGGGAGCTGTGCCCGGGAAACCGGGAAGGAGGATTTTTCTTCGGAAAGAAGATTTATTTCTTCCGGAATGACTGTCTTGCGCTTGGCCGCGTGACACATGGACACATATCGGATCTGGATGGAGTGCCCTGTCAGAATGCCGTACTGTTTCCAGATTCCGGCATTGAACAGCCCCGTTTCCGTACAATAGTTGATGATCCGGAGAACCTCCTCTTCCCTCATGTTCCAGTATTCCGCACAATCGAACAGCTCGTCCTGTGTGAAACGGATATAACAGCCTTCCACACGGTAGATCTCATTCAGGACATACTGGTATATCGCATAACCGGCACAGCTGTGTTCCTTTCTCAGCTTGCGGATCTTGATGTCACGGAACCGGTCCGTTTCGGCCCTGTAGTACTCAAAGCCTTTTCTGGCAATTCTTCCCATAATTATACGTTTTAAGAATTTTTTTTCAGTGTGAAACAAACAGGATTCGAACCTGTATCACCAGCCTGCATACAATGCGGTGACTTGCCTGTTAGTCTATTGTTCCGTTACGATTCTGATAAATATCTCATTAAACTATCCTTATCTCTAAAAAGTCTTTTTCCCCATTGTGGATAATTGTTTCTGGGCACACTTACACCGTCAGATAGTTTGTAAACCATCAAAAAGCTATCATCCTCATAGGATATTTCAATAGTTATTTTGCTTATACTTGTATGGATAATGTTATCCCCGCTCAGATAGCATACGCTATCTCCTACGTTAAATTCAGTATCTATATTCATACCTGTTCCTTTTAAATTAAATGCAACTGATTCGATATGTGTATTCATCAATCATATCATTACCGATAATCTCAGGTAGCTCAAAAAATCTTGTAGCTGGGCAAACATAGGCTTCAATCTCTATGCAAAGACCGTCACCCGGCATATAGGCACAACCTACGCTATCGTTCCAATTTATATGCTTTTGGGCTGCTTTAGCTACTTTATCGCAAGCCAATAAGTATTCAGCATATTTACTGTTTGCTCTTTTTATTTTTTTGAATAGTATATCGTTCATTTCTTTCTTGTTTTAAAATTTCATCAATAGATGATAAAACACTCTCCAGTCTTTCCAACTGCTCAGAGTATTTCATAAGAAGATTTTCTTCTCTTTCCGTAGCCTCCCCTCCATTGTGAATATCATTATACTTTTCGTATTTTGATTTTACACTCTTATATGCTTTCTGAAAGAACGGAAGCAATATCTTACATTCCTCTTTGGTCATACAGACCGTTATCTCGTATGGAAATGAATACGATTTTCTTGTGCTATCTATGTGACTCATTTCTTATTTGTTATTAGTTATTGAGCAAAACTTCTTTTTTACTCTGTTTATAGTCATACCCAGTTATTTCTGTTAAAAATCAAAAATGGCTTTTTGCATCTCTTCACTATCTTTGGGTATATGTGTTTCATCAATATGGCAATAACAGTAGTTGCTTCCGTAAGCACATGTACAAAACATCTTATTCAGCTCCTCTCCAACTTCCCATCTGGCATTATCGTTAGGTATTCTTCCCTCCTGTAACCATTGCCACTGGGTTTTCATTTTCTCTCGGTATGCAGCATTTTTTATTCTTTTCTCTTTCCGTTTCTTGGCTACATCCCGGTACTCCTTCCTTTTGGCAAAAAGGATGGCTTTGGCAGTGTCCTTATCTTCATGGACCTCACTGTCTTTGAAATAGACAGCTTTGGCAGAGTAAAAGCTGTTAGTCCATTGTTTTGTACCTTTGGTCCCCTCATTGGGAATAAAACCCTTTTTAGCCCATTGCAGGGCCGTTAATATTTCCATATTGCTCCCTTTCTATTATATATTATTTAAGTTCGAAGATTCTGTTGATGGTGTCAGCTAATTTATCATTGATGATTTTCGAGTTCCAACTGTCAAATTCAAGAATAATACCAACTTGTCTGGAACCGCCGGAGTCTGTATAAGACCTGCCCATTGTGATATTTACAGGCAGGTTCTCCTCTTTGGCTACCTCTATAAAAGCGTTTGCCAGTTTTTTTAACATTTCACATCTTATCAACATAGTATTTTCGGATTAGTGATTATGAATTGACAGCCATGAAGAAACCGGCATTATTATACTGTTGCCTGATTTCTGCGGATGTAAGAATATGATACTTGGTATACAACTCAGCATTGAACAAGTCAACCTGAATACAATACTCCACGATTTTCTCCACTTCTTCCGGAGAGAGTGCCCAATAGTCCGCTACTCTGCAAAGCATATTCTTACACCAATACAATGAATGGTTTCCTGTACGGAATATCTCATTTTCTATATAATCATAAACCGCATATCCATTACATCCATATACAGTTTTCAGATCACTAACTTTGGTTTCATGCAACTGTGATGTCCTTTTATAACAAGGCAGGAATGGAATAATCTTATTGTCTGAAATAACGGATTTCATAATGTCTTTTATTTAAATTTCGGTAATAAGGATGCAGTTCAGATTCTTATTGAATTCTGAACAAAAGATTGTTGCTGCAAAAAATTATACTCTTGCAGGTATATCGTATCTTTTACGTATTTTTTTTACGTAATTGAAAACAGTCTTTTCACAGACTTTTGGAAAAGAGGGATTATTCTCCTTTAGATATTCATGAATTTGGGTGGAAGAATAATAAGGACAGGTTATCAGCAAATGCTTAACTGACTCCTCATAAGGATCGAGACGGCAGGAATAAGAAGGGCGCGGACGATTGCCATGTTGAAGAAGCTCATCAACATTTAATCGGGAAAGCCGCATGACTCTGCCGGGAGGAAGTTGCAGCTTCTTTGCTATTTGAGAACGGCTCAAGCCAAGAAGTCGAAGTTCGGCAATGTTATGCCAGTCGTGGTAGTCTTCTGTAATCTTTTTTGCATCCATTTTCTACATAAATATAGTTTTCGTAAAGTGAAATATTTAATGTTACGAAAAAGTGATGCGGCAAAGTTACGAGTTACACCTCTACGCTGTACTGGTTGTCCGCATCGTTCACGGCATACAGGGTATCTCCGTACACATATACATCCTTGGGGCGGAAGGTGGTTCCCGTAGCGCCGGGCAAGTCGGTATAATCCAGCTTGAACGCCACCGGCTCCCCGTCGTTTCCTCCCCGGTCGGTCTCTCCGCGCAGGGGAGACAGGCCGCCGTCCAGCGCATCGAGTTCCGGGTCTTCGATAATGTGTTTCGAAGCCACGTATATATCATCAAAATAACGGTTCCTGCTCCAGCGGGTGTGCAGGAAGCGGCGGGAATAGACGGGCAGCTCCTTGTCCAGCGACAGCGCCACATATACGTTGTTGCACAGGGTGATCCACCCCGGTCCCGTCTGTTCGTAAGTCATGTTTCCCGCATGGCCGTAGCCCACACAGTGGGCAAACTCGTGGAATATGGTTTCGGTGATGCTTTTGTCATCGGCATAGTGTTCCAGATAACACACTTCATGCATGCCGAAGGTGGTTCCTCCGCCCAGTCCCATCACGCCGGTGGTATAGCCGAAGGTCAGTCCGCGGTGGTTGAGCACGTTGGCCAGCAGGGCGGTCTTGTCTATTTCCGTCTTGTCATTGTTGCTGTGCAGCGGGCCGAACTCGTACAGGGCAGTCTTGAACCGTTCCGACGAGAACATATACGCCATGTTCAGCGCGATGGCCACCGCCTCACGCGTGTGCGAAGCCTTCATCTTGTACTTCCAGCTGTCTTGGGTGTCACTGTATCTGCCGAAGGCGATGTACCATTTGCACCGGATGGATTGTAGCCTTGCCCAGTACGGGTCGTCACACTCTACGGTGAAGGTCAGGTTTTCTTCCGTGAGGTAGGGGTTTGCCATGATCCGTATTTTCTTTCCGCTGCGGGTATAGGCGGTCAGGTCCTTGGTGGCGAACGGTATGTGTACCCGGAGTTGCTGGAAAGGCATGATCTTTTCCAGCGACATGAACTTGAATTCTTCCTCGTAACCGTCTATCCTGGCCCAGAAAGTCACGTTTTTCAAGGCTCTGGGACTATAGAAACGGAGTTGGAAACAGTGCTCGTCGTCCATTCCGAACTGAAGAGGCCGGCTGACGTAGAAGCTGCGCTGGCCGGAGTCGAAATAAACATCCTGGGATTCATTGTCATTCAGCAGGTAATACGTGTTGTTCGGGTTATAATCCGTTTCGGCCAGCCGGACGGGCAATTCGTTGTTTGCCACGTTTCCTTCTCCGGAAACCGGAAGTTCGTCCTCTTTGCAGCTGCCCAGCAGTAAAAGCATACCTGCTAAAATCAACAGGCTGGTGGAAAAAAGTTTTTTCATCGTCTGTCTTTATTAGAATTACATTTAAATTTGAAATAATCACTCTTTTGGAAAAGGGTTGCAAAAATAATTGTTTTGGATCAGACGGACAAAGAACCTGTATTTCATTTTGTATGAGTCCCTGTTTTTTATGTTCTTTTATTTTTTTGCCTCAAAAAAAATAAATCCTATATTGTTGCCCTGGGCTTTGTTCATAGGAAAATATGCTGTATTTTTGTTATCCGAAATAAAGATGAAGATATGGCACAACCTTTAGCAGAACGTTTGCGTCCGAAGACATTGGACGATTATATAGGTCAGAAACACCTGGTGGGGCCGGGGGCTGTCTTGCGCAAGATGATCGACGCGGGACGCATCTCCTCCTTTATCCTCTGGGGGCCTCCGGGGGTGGGGAAGACCACGCTGGCGCAGATCATAGCCAACAAGCTGGAAACTCCTTTTTATACACTGAGTGCGGTCACCTCCGGTGTGAAGGATGTGCGCGATGTGATAGAGAAGGCGAGAAGCAACCGTTTTTTCTCTCAGGCCAGCCCCATCCTGTTCATTGATGAAATCCACCGGTTCAGCAAGTCCCAGCAGGATTCCCTGTTGGGGGCGGTGGAGACGGGAGTGGTGACCCTGATAGGCGCCACCACCGAGAATCCCTCGTTCGAGGTGATCCGGCCCTTGCTCTCCCGCTGCCAGCTGTATGTGCTGAAATCATTGGAGAAGGAGGATTTGCTGGAACTGCTGCATAATGCCATCGCAAAGGACGTGATACTGAAAGAAAAGAAGATAGAGCTGAAGGAGACGGATGCCATGCTCCGCTTTTCGGGAGGCGATGCCCGCAAGCTGCTGAACATACTGGAGCTGGTGGTGGAGGCGGATGCGGATGCCGGACCCGTGGTGATTACGGATGAGAAGGTGACCGAGCGTTTGCAGCAGAATCCGTTGGCGTATGACAAGGACGGGGAGATGCATTATGATATCATTTCCGCCTTTATCAAGTCCATCCGCGGAAGTGATCCGGACGGGGCGCTCTACTGGCTGGCGCGTATGGTGGAGGCCGGAGAGGACCCGGCTTTCATAGCCCGCAGACTGGTCATTTCGGCAGCCGAGGATATCGGTCTGGCCAATCCCAACGCATTGCTCCTGGCGAACGCTGCTTTTGATGCCGTGATGAAGATAGGATGGCCTGAGGGGCGTATCCCGCTGGCGGAAGCTACGGTGTATCTGGCCACCAGCCCCAAGAGCAACTCGGCATACGAGGGGATCAACAGTGCCCTGGAACTGGTGCGGCAGACGGGCAACCTGCCTGTTCCCTTGCATCTGCGCAACGCACCCACCAAGTTGATGAAACAGTTGGGCTATGGCAAGGATTATAAGTATGCACATGCCTATCAGGGCAATTTCGTGCAGCAGCAGTTCCTGCCGGACGAGGTGAAGGGAAGCCGCATCTGGCATCCGCAGAACAATGCGCAGGAAGCGAAGATAAAGGAACGGATGCAGAGCCTCTGGGGGGAACGGTTCAAGGAATGAAAATGAATTGCATTGATCCTGTGCTATAAAATTAAAAATTGGAACGCAAATGACATAAATCCAACCTTCCGGCCGGTTTATATCCATGCTGTGCAGCTGTTAATTTGCGTCATTCGCGTTCCAATCTAACCGAATAAATGAACAAAATATGAAATTTAACTTTTGAGCATATGAAAATAGTAGTTTTAGACGGTTACGGATTGAATCCCGGTGATTTGTCATGGGAGGAGATGCGGGCGTTGGGCGAGCTGACGGTGTACGACCGCACGGCCCCTGCCGAGTTATTGGAGCGTTCTGCCGGAGCGGAAGTGCTGATTACAAATAAAACGGTGATTACGGCGGAGGATATGGCCGCTCTGCCTGCCTTGAAATACATCGGCGTGCTGGCTACGGGATATAATATTGTGGACATCCAGGCTGCGAAAGCGCGGGGCATCATTGTCACCAACATACCTGCCTACAGCACCGCTTCCGTTGCCCAGATGGTCTTTGCGCATATACTGAACATCACCCAGCGTGTAGGCCATTATGCCTATGCCAACCGTCACGGGCGTTGGGCGAACAACCCCGACTTCTGCTACTGGGATACCGACCTGGTGGAACTGGACGGGAAGAAACTGGGAATCATCGGCTTGGGAAACACCGGACAGGCGACGGCGCGCATCGCTGCCGCTTTCGGAATGCAGGTATGCGCCTATACTTCCAAGCCGCAGTCACAACTTCCCGGAGGAATCCGGAAAATGGAGCTGGATGAGCTGTTCCGCGAATGTGACGTGGTGAGCCTGCACTGCCCCCTTACACCCGATACCAAAGAGCTGGTCAATGCCGCCCGCCTGGCCCTTATGAAACCGACAGCCATTCTGATAAATACCGGCCGCGGTCCCTTGGTGAACGAGAAAGACCTGGCCGACGCACTGAACAAGGGTGTGATAGCGGCTGCCGGACTGGACGTGCTTTCTTCCGAGCCTCCCCAATATACCAACCCCCTGCTGACGGCGAAGAACTGCTTCATTACGCCGCATATCGCCTGGGCCACGAAAGAAGCCCGTGTCCGGCTGATGCGGATTGCGGTGGGGAACTTGAAAGGATTCATCAAGGGTGAGATTGTAAACAATGTGGCGGAATGAGAACAAAGGAAAAGACGGAAAGAAAAGAAGGAGGTAAGAAAAATGGAAGAAGACAAGAATACGTTGGATTTGCATACGGAAGTTAGGGAAGAGGACAGGGTGGCAAAGGCCGTTGCCTTGTTCAAGGAAGGATATAACTGCTCCCAGTCCGTAGTGACGGCTTTTGCCGATCTGTATGGTTTCACCCGTGAACAGGCCCTGCACATGTCCGCCTCTTTCGGCGGCGGCATAGGGCGGATGCGTGAAACCTGCGGTGCTGCTTGCGGCATGTTCCTGCTGGCCGGGCTGGAGAAGTGCGCCATCGAGGGGAAAGACCGTGAGAGCAAGGCGGCGAATTACGCTCTGGTGCAGGAACTGGCCGAAGAATTCAAGAAGCGGAACGGCGCCCTGCGGTGTGCCGATTTGTTGGGATTGTCCGGAAAAGAGCCGGTAGTATCCACACCGGAAGCAAGGACGGAACGGTATTACGCCAAGCGTCCTTGTGCAAGAATGGTAGAGGAAGCGGCCCGGATTTGGAGCGAACACCTCGAAAAACAAAAAAAATAGGTTGAAAAATCGCTTTTTCTTATAGAAATACAAACTTTTTCGATGCAAAAGTGTTGAATAACATAATTTTGTGTATCTTTGCAAGCGATAAGAAACACAAACATTCACATCGGAATGTGTGGGTGCGGTTAACGTTTAACTAAAAGCAAATTGAAAATGTTGAAAGAAAAAGCAGGTGCTTTGGCCGGACAGATCTGGGAAGCACTGAATGGAACTGAAGGTTTGACACAAAAACAAATCAAGAAAGCAACCAAACTGAAAGCTGACAAGGATTTCTTCCTGGGGCTGGGCTGGCTGCTGAGAGAAGATAAGGTCGTTACTTCTGAAGTGGAAGGCGAGATCTTTGTAAAATTGGTGTAAGAAGAAGATTTTAAACTCATAAAAAAATGCGTTGGCACATCGTTTGGTATGTTGTCAACGCATTTTTTTTGTATATTTGTTGAAGTCTGAGATATCTATAAAAGAAATGAAAAATAAGAGATTTGCAACCGGCAAAATTGTAGTATTCAGGCAAAAAAGCTACTTTTGTATTGTTGTTTGAGAATGTAAACAAAATTTTGATGATACAGAAAATAACGATTGAAGGATACAAATCAATAAAGGAACAAACTGTAGAGCTGTTTCCCATAAATATATTGATAGGTGGGAATGGAATAGGAAAGAGCAATTTCATTTCTGCCTTTACTCTTATACATAACCTGTACGAGCGGAATCTTCAGAATTATGTTCTCACCAAAGGCGGCTCCGACAGTTTGTTGTATATGGGAAAAAAAGAAACTGATCATTTGTCCTTTGACTTGTTTTTTGCGGAACGCGGTAAGGATGCTCATAATCGTTTTATTGTAAATATGAAAGAGGCTCAGGATTCTTTATTTATTGAGCGTATTGATACGGCTTATCACAATGGGGTATCCTGGCACAAACAACTGCACGAGGTCAACAAGCAGGAATCTTCATTTAAGAACGACCATACCGGACAGGCATTTTATGTAAACAGCTTCTTACGCGAATTTGAGGTGTATCATTTCCATGATACGGGAGACCGTTCCCCCATGAAAGGAAAATGTAATATGGATGATAATGTCAGCTTGAAGAACAATGGGGCTAACATTGCCGCATTCTTATATTATCTGAAAGAAAAGCATCCAAAACATTTCACACGTATAGAAAAGGCGGTAGCTTCGGTTTCTCCTTTTTTTGAGGGATTCTGTTTAATGCCCAACCGCTTGAACGAACAGCTGATCCAGCTGGAGTGGAAGCAGAAGGGAGCTGTTGATACGTATTTTAATGCGTACCAGTTATCAGACGGAACGCTGCGTTTTATCTGTCTGGCAACCTTGTTGCTTCAGCCGGATCTGCCAAAGACGGTCATCATTGACGAGCCGGAACTCGGACTACATCCGGTAGCGGTCAACAAACTGGCTGCTTTGATCAAAAAAGCTTCCAGAGAAGCTCAGATAATTATCTCCACTCAATCTGTCAATTTGGTGGATAACTTTGAACCGGAAGATATCATTGTTGTGGATCGTAAAGACAACGCGACTGTTTTCAACCGGCTTGATTCTGAGAATTTAGCGCATTGGCTGGAAGATTACAGCTTGGGAGAAATATGGGAGAAGAATGTCATTGGCGGGCAGCCTTTAAATTGAGTGGGAATGAAAAGAGTAGTGTTTATAGTTGAAGGCGATACGGAAGTGAGTTTTATTCAGAAGCGTGTAATTCCCTATTTGTATTCGAAAGGATTTACTAATCCTATGAATGCCCAGAAAATCTTAACGAACAGAAAATTGAATAAAAAAGGTGGGAATGTGGGTTTTGAATATCTGAAGAATGACGTTTCACGGGTGGCTGCGACAAAAAACGTGTTAATCACAACCTTGCTTGACTTTTTCAGACTTCCTACAGATTTTCCCGGCTATACCACAGACAGTTTGAGACTGCCGGATATGGAACAGGGGATAAAAGAAAAGGTAACGGAATTTATGGATGCTTCCTGTTTTCTGCCTTATATCCAACGGCATGAGATTGAATCCCTGATGTATACCAGTATGGACGGTTTCAATGTTGTGGTGGATGATCAGGAAAGCTTGGATGAATTGCAGCGGATAATAGATTCATATCCTACCCCCGAAGATATAAACGGAGGGGCGGATACCGCTCCTTCCAAACGATTGATGAGGATATTCCCGTATGAGAAGACTGCTGACGGGGAGATGATTCTTGAGGCGCTGGATATAGATGATATTCGAGGCAAATGTCCTCGTTTTAATAAATGGATGGAAAAATTGGAGGAAGGACTTAAGAACGGCCACTTTTAAGAATGAATATTGTTGGCAAATCTTCTGGTTTTGATTTCAGATGGTTTGTATTATTCCTGCAAAATTCATCCGTATATGAGCGAGTTTTTGTATATTTGCGCGAAATTTAAGTGACGAAGATGAAGAATATCCGTAATTTTTGCATTATAGCACATATAGACCACGGGAAATCGACCTTGGCCGACCGTTTGTTGGAGTTTACAAAAACCATCCAGGTAACCGAAGGGCAGATGCTTGACGATATGGACCTGGAAAAGGAGAGAGGTATTACAATCAAGAGCCATGCCATCCAGATGGAGTACGAGTATGGGGGAGAGAAGTATGTACTGAATCTGATTGACACTCCGGGACACGTGGACTTTTCATACGAGGTATCCCGTTCCATAGCCGCCTGTGAAGGGGCGCTGCTCATTGTGGACGCTTCGCAGGGAGTGCAGGCGCAGACTATCTCGAATCTGTACATGGCGTTGGAGCATGACCTGGAAATCATTCCCGTGCTGAACAAATGTGATATGGCGAGTGCCATGCCCGATGAGGTGGAAGATGAAATCATCGACCTGCTGGGCTGCAAACATGAGGATATTATCCGTGCCTCCGGCAAGACCGGAATGGGGGTGGAGGAGATATTGAAGGCGGTGGTGGAACGTATCCCGCACCCGACGGGGGACGAGGAGGCGCCGCTACAGGCTTTGATTTTCGACTCGGTATTCAATTCTTTCCGTGGGATCATCGCGTATTTTAAAATAGAGAACGGGGTGATCCGCAAAGGGGACAAGGTGAAATTCTTCAATACCGGCAAGGAGTATGATGCAGATGAGATCGGTGTGCTGAAAATGGATATGATTCCCCGTGCGGAACTGCGCACAGGAGATGTGGGGTATATCATTTCGGGCATCAAGACCTCGCGCGAGGTGAAGGTGGGGGATACCATCACTCACATCGCCCGTCCGTGTGAAAAGGCGATTGCCGGATTCGAGGAAGTGAAGCCGATGGTGTTTGCCGGGGTTTATCCTATCGAGGCGGAAGATTACGAGAACCTCCGCGCTTCGCTGGAGAAACTTCAGCTGAATGATGCCTCGCTGACTTTCCAGCCGGAGTCTTCACTGGCTCTGGGCTTCGGATTCCGTTGCGGTTTTCTGGGATTGCTTCACATGGAGATTGTTCAGGAACGTCTGGACCGCGAGTTTGATATGAATGTGATTACGACCGTGCCCAACGTGTCGTACATGGTGTATGACAAGCAGGGACATGCCAACGAGGTGCATAATCCCGGCGGTATGCCCGATCCGACGCTGATTGACCACATCGAGGAACCTTTCATTGATGCCACGATCATTACCGCCACCGATTACATCGGCCCTATCATGACACTGTGTCTGGGCAAGCGCGGCGAACTGGTGCGGCAGAATTATGTGTCGGGCAACCGGGTGGAGATTCACTACAAGATGCCGCTGGGTGAAATCGTGATTGACTTTTATGACAAGCTGAAGAGTATCTCGAAAGGATATGCTTCCTTTGACTACCATCAGTCGGGTTTCCGCCCTTCCAAACTGGTGAAGCTGGATATCTTGTTGAACGGTGAGCCGGTGGATGCGCTTTCTACCCTGACACATGTGGACAATGCCTATAACCTGGGCAAGCGTATGTGTGAGAAACTGAAAGAGCTGATTCCGCGCCAGCAGTTTGATATTGCCATTCAGGCAGCTATCGGGGCGAAGATTATCTCAAGGGAAACCATCAAGGCGGTGCGCAAGGATGTGACCGCGAAGTGTTATGGCGGTGACGTGAGCCGTAAGCGTAAATTGTTGGAAAAACAAAAAAGAGGTAAGAAACGAATGAAACAGATCGGTAATGTGGAAGTACCGCAAAAGGCGTTCCTGGCCGTTCTGAAGCTGGATTAATTCAAGAATAAACAAGCTCTGGGGAGCAAACAATAAGCGGGCTCTTTCTGTTAGTTGAAATTAAAAAGTCAATAACAGGAAGGGCTTGTGTTTTGATGGCAATTTATCACAAACTCTTAAATTCAATTGATATGGAAAAACTGAAAATTCTGAACTTGAACTTTTCCTTCCAGCGGGCGGCGCACTATCATATTAATGGAGGGATGTTGCTGATGGGGGTAGTCTTGCTGGCTATGTTCCTGGCCAATTCTCCGTGGGGGGATATTTATGCCTCCTTTTGGAATTACGAGGTGCATCTTCAGATAGGAGAATTTAATTTCTTCAGTCATAACGGGCATCACATGACCTTGATGACTTTTATCAACGATGCTTTGATGGCTGTCTTTTTCTTCAGTGTGGGGCTGGAGATAAAGCGTGAGATACTGGTGGGCGAGTTGTCCAGTTTCCGGCAGGCGCTTTTGCCCATCGTGGCGGCGTGCGGCGGTATGCTGGTTCCGGTGCTGATCTATTATTTCATGACGGCGGGAACTCCGGCCCAAAGTGGTCTGGCCATACCGATGGCTACGGATATCGCCTTTTCGCTGGGAGTGCTCAGCCTGTTCGGCAAGCGGGTTCCGCTGAGCTTGAAAGTCTTTCTGACCGCTTTCGCTGTGGTCGATGATATCGGCGGCATTCTGGTCATCGCCCTTTTTTACACCTCTCATCTGTCGGTGAACTACCTGATTGCTTCGGCGGGTATCCTGCTGATACTTTGCGGCGGGAATTTCTTCCGGGTGCGCAACCGTTGGTTTTATATTTTCTGGGGAGTGATTATGTGGTATCTGTTTTTGCAGAGCGGCATCCACGCTACCATTGCGGGAGTTGTCGCAGCCTTCACGGTTCCCGCCACTCCTCATTACAAGATAGGTAAGTACATTAACCGCATCCGCGAGAACATTGCTGTCTTTCCTGCCAGTGACAAGGAAAGTGTTGTGTTAAGCAAGATGCAGATCAATGTGCTGAAAAGCATCGAGTCTTCCTCGGACCGTGTCATCTCTCCCTTGCAGTCATTGGAAGACAGTCTGCATGGAATGGTGAATTATATTATTCTTCCCTTGTTCGCCTTTGCCAATGCGGGTGTCTCGCTCACGGCGGATCATGGCGGTCTGGAAGTGGGGATGGCTACCTGGGCGGTGCTGGCGGGATTGCTGGCGGGTAAGTTTGCCGGCATTTATTTCTTTACCTGGCTGGTGATAAAGATGGGGTTCGCCGGACTGCTGAAAGGCATGACCTGGGTGAACCTGACAGGTATCTGTCTTTTGGGAGGTATCGGTTTTACGGTTTCTTTGTTCATAGCCAACCTCTCTTTCGGGGATTCGCCGGTGTTGCTGACGCAGGCAAAGATGGGTGTCATACTGGGAACGGTGCTGGCGGGTGTGCTGGCGTATCTGGTCTTGCAGTTCGCCCTGCCTAAACAGCCTGCACAGGAATAAAATTACAGATAGGGCAGTACGGCGGTGAAACGGCTGCCCTTGTTCACCTCGGATTGCACATCGATGTGTCCGTTCATTTTTTCTACAATGACCTTGCTGATGGCGAGTCCCAGCCCTACCCCCTGTACAAACTCATTCCGCTTGTAGAACCGCTCGAATATCATTTGTAATTCTTCTTTAGGGATTCCCGCACCGGTATCTTCTACGAAGAAATGGATTTCCTTTTTCTCTTTGTCGCAGAAATAACCCAGTTTGATGTGTCCTTGGGAGGTGAACTTCTTGGCGTTTCCCAAAAAGTTGGTGATGACTTGGGTGAGGCGCATACGGTCTATGTGTATGGTCACATCCTCGTCGGGAAATTCTTTGATGAATTCCACAGGAGGGAGAATAATTACCTGATGGGTCTGATAGACCGTTTCGGCGAAATGATGCGCGCTGCAATCCTCGCAATGAAAGGACATATTGCCGGATTCTATGCGGGATAGTTCCAGCACATCATTGACCAGCTTCAACAAGAGTCTGGTATTGTTGTCTATGATGGAGGCAAACTCTTTTTTCTCTTCTTCCGAGATGTTTTTCTCGGTAGTGAGCAGGTTGGAGAATCCCACGATGGCATTAAGCGGAGTACGGATTTCATGGCTCATGTTGGCCAGGAAGGATTGTTTCAGTTCCGCCTGTTCCGCCAGTTTGCGGGCGCGTATCAGTTCTTCTTCCTTGTCTTTGATCTCCTGAATGTTTACCAGAAGTCCGGTGATGATAGGATTTTGTTCATTATTCTGCAACACGCTGTATCTGAATTCCCACCATTGGTAACCGGTGTCGTTGAATTGGCAACGGTATTGGGCTGTTCTTCGTTGCCGGTGTAGTATGTTGGATACGTTTTTTCTGAACCGGGCTTGTTCGTCGGGGTGTACATAGTGGGCTATTTCCTCTATTCCCAACAGGTTTTGGGAACTGTTGGTCAGTTCGCAGAAAGCTTGGTCGAGCACGGCGGTCTTTCCGTCGAAACACCACGCGTAGGTATTTCCTCCCTCCAGTGCAAGCGTTAATGCTTCGTGTTCGAACCTGAGGTTGCGCAAGGCTTCTTTTTTGCGTCCTTTTTCCAGTGTATAGATATAAATAAGGTAGGCTATCCCCAAAAGGAGTGTGAAGACCAGGAGGCTTTCAAGAATCAGGATGGGGGTTGCGTATTTTTCCCTCCACGGCCTGTACATGATGGTATATTCCGGTGGAATGCTTTCAAGGGGGATCTGGTATCTCTTCATGGCCTGCCAGTTGACCAGGTACTGTTTGGCGATTTGTTTTACCGCCGGGACGGGTATCTTTCCTTGCAGTCTTTCTTTGATGCCGGCGGTCATGTCGCTTAGCTGTGTTTCGATGGGGGCGAAATAACCTCCCAGCATGTATTCCTTTATCCCGAATCCTTCGTTGATGGTTTCGAATCCGGGATTGTCGAACAGGCTGCCGATGCGCAGGGTGGTATAGTCCCGTTTGGTATACAGGAACAGGGAGTATTGGAAGACCCCGCTGGACAGCCACATCAGGTCGCGGGCAGCTACGGAATCACTGGACAGGCGGACTACGACGGTGGAGTCCAATTGGTTGTATTCGTTCAGCTTTTCGTACAGGGATTCATATTCGGTATCATCTTTGTCACTGATGGGGATATTCAGCTTGTCGGGCCGGGCCTCTTGTCTTTTCCATTGGTGGAGGGTGATTTCCGATCCTTTGCATTGTTCGCTCAGGTCTTTCCAGATAAGGCGGTCAAGCACGGTCCGCCCGTTCAGGATGTGGATGCGGACTTTGCCCATGATGCGTTCTATCATCCGGCAGGTGGTGAGGTAATCGGGTTTGTCTATGTAGCCCGTAATGTTGGGATATTGTGCCAGCAACTCTTGGTTGGGATAATTCACTCCGCTGAATACGACGGGAACCTGCCTGACATACGGGTTTCCGCAAGCCATGACAGAGTAGGTTGCCTGATCATCGAGCACGGCAATCAAATCTCCTCCCCATGAGCGGATGGAATCTGCAAACTCGGAAATCCGTCGCTCTTCTTCTACGGATTCGTATTTCTCGCAATCCAGATAAAAGGTGCGCAGCTGGAAGTCTATTTGCTGGTCTTTCAGTCCTTTGACAAACAGTTTGTTTACAATGCCTGCACCGCTGTACCCTTCCTGGTAGGAATGGATAAGGGCTATTTTATATTTTTGTGCATAAAGCGGACTCCCTATAAGAAGGGCTGTCATAAAAATGAAAAAGGCCTTATGCTTCATGTCAAACGTGATTATTAAGTGAACCGGGGGACAAAGATAGGAATGTTTCTTTAATTCCGGCTATGATTTACAGGAAATTATTGGAAGAGAGAGGGAAATAACCATCCCGGTTGGTGGAAAACAGCAATTCCGGCTTCTTGAAAAACATGCTTCTTGCTTTTCAAGGAACCGGAATTGCCTGTGATAAAAAGGAATGGGCCAACCCGTCAGCGGGGGTTATTTGTGTTGCTCCGGAGACGGGGTACTTTGAGAGGCCGGTCCGGCGGCAGCGTTTGTAGAGGCGCTTGAAGCGGAACTTTTAGCCGCGCCGGAAACCGGAGCCGCTGTCTGTGCCGTTGTGGCCTGTTCTTCCCAGTGGAACGGTTCGAACTGTGTATCCTTGTCTACCCATGACGGTTTGCGCGATGCGTAGATTATGAACGGAGCTGCGACTACCACGATGCAGCCGATAATCAAAACGGCAAACCATACGGTGTTGCTGCCTACCGCAATCTGGCTGGGCGGAATGAAGCTGAGCACGAATGCCAGTAGTGAACCACAGAAACCCAGACCGCCGATGAGCCACATCAGTCCGTTGCCTTTGCTGCCGATGCGGAACGGGCGCGGGGCCTTTTTCATATTGTAACGCAGATAAATGGCGCCGCTGAACATCAGCAGATACATGATAAGGTAAAGCAATACGGTGAGCTGTGACAGGATTTGGTAGAAACTCTGTACGGAAGGCATCACAACGAACAGCAGGCTGAGCAAGGTTACGGCAAGGCCTTGGATCAGCAGAATGTTTTTCTGTACGCCGTTGGCGTTGGTCTTCTGGAAGAAGGGAGGCAGATAACCTGCTTTGCCCACTGCGAAGATACCTTTGGACGGACCTGCCACCCAGGTCAACACGCCTGCCAGCACACCGAATGCCAAAGCCACGGCGATGATAGGCGACAACCACGAAGCATGGACATACTTGAAGTAATTATCAAAGCCTACCAGCAGACTCTGAGTCAGGTTGATGTCCTTTTCGGGAATGATGATCCCCAGTGCGAAGGTGCCTAGCACGAAGATGATCACGGTGATAGCCGCACCGATGAATACGGCTTTCGGATAGTTCTTGGCAGGATTTTCCATGTCTTTTACATGGATACCGCCCATTTCCATACCGGCATAGAACAGGAAGATGCTGGAAGCCAGTACCAGGTTGTCGAAGTTGCTGAAATCGGGGAAGAAGTTGCCGTCAAAGTTCATCTGGCTCTGTCCGCCGGAAGCAAGGTAAATCACCGCCAGCACCATCAGCAGGCCGGCAGGAATGATCGTACCTACCATACCGCCTACTTTGGCCACTTTGCCTACCCAGCCCATGCCTTTCAGCGAAATGAAGGTGGCCAGCCAGTAGATAATCAAGACCACCGCCAGTGAGTAATAGCGGTTGGATGCCAAGGCCATATCATGGGTGTCACTCATGCCGATAAATGCCAGTGCCACGGCTCCGAAAGTCAGGACGGTGGGATACCAGATGGTGCTTTCCACCCATTGCAGGAAGATGGCGAGGAAGCCGAATTTCTTTCCGTAGGCTTCACCCACCCATCGGAACACACCGCCTTGCTTGTCCTGGAACATGGCCGCCAGTTCCGCCGCTACCAACGAGGTAGGTATCAGGAAGACGATGGCCGCGAATAAATAATAAAATGCCGAACTCAGTCCGTATTCGGCTTCAGCAGGCAGCCCGCGCAGGGATACTACCGCAGTCACGTTCATAATAGCGAGGGTAAATACCCCTAGCTTGACTGATTTACTAATGTTTGCCATAAAGTTTAGGTTTTAAAAAATGTATGTTTTTTGTTTACGGAGTTTATAACAACTCCCTGGAAATGATGTTTATCCGTTTAGGTTTATTAACCCGGAAGGTATCCGGAATGAAACAATCGTACCCGGAAGGGTGTTTCTAGAAAAAACAATATAATCAGTATCGTTTATGAAAACAGCTTTCTCCTCATTCATCTATTCCCGCAGGGGGATTTACGGGATCTTGCATATACTCATCCTGTTGATGTCCCTTTTTCTGGTTATAAGTATCTCGATAGATACTTTTCATAACATCCCTTTCCTGAATCAAGGTTCTTATCTGAAGATTCAGTTCTGGATATGTATGTTTTTCCTGTTCGATTTCCTGCTGGAGTTTTTCCTCTCGAAAGAAAAAGGAAGATACTTCACCAGCCATTTTATTTTCCTGCTGGTATCTATACCTTATTTAAATATCATTGATTTCTATCACATCACTTTCTCGCCCGAAATCAGTTATTTCCTGCGCTTTATCCCTTTGCTGAGGGGAGGGTATGCGCTGGCTATCGTGGTGGGCTGGCTGTCGGGCAGCAAGGCGTCCGGGCTGTTTACCTCGTACATCACCATGCTGATGGCCACCGTGTATTTTGCCAGCCTTATCTTCTTTGTGCTGGAACATAAGGTGAACCCTATGGTGACGGACTACTGGAGTGCGCTGTGGTGGGCGTTTATGGATGTCACTACCGTAGGGAGCAATATTTATGCCGTCACTCCTACGGGGAAAATACTGTCGGTGGTGCTGGCCGCCTTGGGAATGATGATGTTCCCCATTTTCACGGTATACGTCACCAGTCTGGTGCAGCAGGCCAACAAGCGGAAGGAGGAATATTATCAATCGCAACAATCGGAGCCGGCGGATACTAAATAATAGCTTGAACTTCGTCAAAAATAAGAAAAAAGTCTTATCTTCGTAGCCAATAACAAATTGCTAACCTAAATAAACAACAAGATGAAATTATTGGCTTTGTGTGCGGCGGGGATAGGCTTGATGCTGTGTGCCTCGTGTACAAACAACAAACATTTGATCAGTGATGAGGCTGAACGTGCCGCTGTTCAGCAGGATTTTGAGGCACGGCGTGATACGCTGGCCCAAGGTGACCTCTTCCAGGTATTCGAACAACCCATGAGCGATGAGCAGAAGGAGGCGATGACTTTCCTTTACGCCTATATGCCTTTGGCGGATATAGCGGATCATCCCGGTGAATTCTATCTGGAAAACGTGGATTACGCTTTCAAGGCGCGTGAGGAGATGCCGTGGGGAAAAGTGGTTCCCGAACGCGAGTTCCGCCACTTTGTATTGCCCATCCGCGTAAACAACGAGAATCTGGACGACAGCCGTAAGGTATTCTACGAGGAACTGAAGGACAGAGTGAAAAACCTTTCTTTATATGATGCCGTGCTGGAAGTGAACCACTGGTGTCATGAGAAGGTGATTTATACTCCCTCTGATGCCCGTACCAGTAGTCCGCTGGCTTCCGTAAAGACAGCCTACGGACGTTGCGGCGAGGAATCTACGTTCACGGTAGCCGCCTTGCGTTCGGTAGGCATCCCTGCCCGCCAGGTATATACGCCGCGTTGGGCACATACCGATGACAATCATGCCTGGGTGGAAGCCTGGGTGGATGGCAAATGGTACTTCCTGGGTGCTTGCGAACCCGAACCGGTACTGAATCTGGGTTGGTTCAACGCTCCCGCTTCACGGGGTATGCTGATGCACACCAAGGTGTTCGGACGTTATAACGGACCGGAAGAAGTGATGTACCGCACTCCCCGGTATACGGAAATCAATGTGATTGACAATTATGCCCCTACGGCAAAAGCCGATGTGACCATCGTGGATGCGGATGGCAAACCGGTGGCTGATGCCAAAGTGGAATTCAAGGTGTATAACTATGCCGAATTTTATACCGTAGCTTCCAAACAGACGGATGCGGACGGCAAGACGTTCCTGACAGCCGGAAAAGGGGATATGCTGGTATGGGCTTCCAAAGATGGAAAATTCGGTTACTCCAAACTGTCTTTCGGAAAAGACAATGCCTTGACCGTGAAACTGGACAAGACGGCCGGCGAGGCTTATACACTGGATATGGATATCATTCCTCCGGTGGAAGGCGCCAATATGCCCGAAGTGACTCCCGAACAACGTGCGGAGAACAATCGCCGCATGGCCTTGGAGGACTCTATCCGCAATGCCTACGTGGCTACGTTCATGACGGATGAATCGGCCCGTCATTTCGCTAAAGAGTATCAGTTGGATGAGGATGTTGTTGCCAAATTGCTGGTGGCATCACGTGGTAACCACGAAACCATCCGTGACTTTATGGCCCGTCTCCGTTCGGACAAGTCAAAGAAGGGCGGCATTGACCTGCTTCAGCAGATTTCCGCCAAAGACCTTCGCGATGTAAGTTCCGAAGTGTTGATAGACCACATGATGAATTCACATCTGTGCGCCAATGCCGATTATTTCCGCAGATTTGTGCGTAATCCGCGTGTGAGCAACGAAATGATTACTCCGTACAAAGGATTCTTTGAGAAAGCAGTGCCCGAACAGGAGCGTGAGGCTTACCTTGCCGATCCGATGAAGCTGGTTGCATGGGTTGCCGAAAATATCCGTGTGGACAAGGATTGCAACCTGGGCGGTTCTCCGATTACTCCGGAAGGGGTGTGGAAGGCCCGTACAGCCGATGCGCACAGCCGTGATATCTTCTTTGTTTCCATGGCACGCAGCATGGGTATTCCTGCACGTATAGACGAAGTGACCGGAAAAGTGCAGTTGATGGGTGATGAAGGTGCTGTTGATGTGAACTTTGAGGCGATGGAACAGGCCAGTGCACCTACCGGCAAGTTTATTGCCAGATATACGCCGATCAAGTCTTTGGCCGACCCGAAGTATTATTCTCATTTCTCTATTTCCAGACTGACTCCTGCCGGAACCTTGAAATTGCTGAATTATGATGAAGGCGATATTGATATGGGTGGCGGCGCTACTTGGGCTAATCTGTTGAAGAACGGAACGGCACTGGATGCCGGCAATTATGTGATGGTGACCGGTACTCGTCTGGCCAACGGCGGCGTATTGTCCCAGCTGACTTTCTTTACCATCAAGCCGGGGGAAACGACTACGGTGGACTTGGTGATGCGTGAAAGTAAGGATGATATTCAGGTAATCGGTAATTTCAACTCGGAATCTACTTATAAACCGATAGATAGCGATGAACTGAAGTCTATTCTTGCCACTACAGGACGTGGTTACTACATTGTAGCCGTACTGGGTGCCGGACAAGAACCTACGAACCATGCCTTGCGTGATATTGCGGCATTGGGTAAGGAGTTTGATGAATGGGGCAGAGGAATCGTGCTGTTGTTCCCCAACGAGGAGCAGTACAAGAAGTTCCGCCCGCAGGAATTCCCCGGATTACCGGCTACCATTACTTACGGTATTGATGTGGACGGTTCCATCCAGAAGCAGATTGCAGAAGGCATGAAGTTGTCTAACAAGACTATCCTGCCTATGTTTATCATTGGGGATACCTTTAACCGGGTGGTATTCGTGTCACAAGGATATACCATCGGACTGGGTGAGCAGCTGATGAAGGTGATACATAAGCTGTAGGATTCAGTATAAACAAAAAGTAACGCGGATATTCAAGTTTGCAAACTGAATATCCGCGTTAAATATATTGATAGCGTTTATGCTTACCTGTTTACTTGTCATCATCCAAGTCATCGTCCTCATCGTCCCAGTCATCCTCTTTCTTTGATTTCTTGGGGTTGAGGCTTTTGTTTTTCTTTTCCAGTGCTTTGTCGTTTTCGTCTTTCATTGCCAGTTCGGACAAGGCGGCTTTTACTTTGTCAGGATCGGTAACGTCTTTCAGATACTCTTCTATCTTTACAGTACCTCCCATGGATACTTTTGAGTTACGATAAATCATGCCGCTGTCTACGCTGCTCCGTCCGGAGAAATGAAATTCCGAAGTTCCGGTTTCTTCGGCAATCTTACGGATATTACCGGCATTCACACCGCATCCCGGCATGATGATGATCCGTCCGTCGGCCTGTTCCACCAATTCTTTCAGAAGAGGGATTCCCTTTTCGGCGGTAGCTTCCTGTCCGGAAGTAAGAACCCGGTCTATACCCAGTCCGATAATCTGTTCCAAGGCCTCTTTGGGATTGCTGCACATATCAAAAGCACGGTGGAAGGTGACACTCATCTCGCCTACCGCATTCATCAGTTTCTGCATCAGAGGCACATCGACATAGCCTTCTGCGGTAAGACAGCCGAATACCACACCGTCCGCACCCAGCTGGCGTGCCACTTTAATATCATGCAGCATGATTTCTTGTTCAATAGGAGAATATAGGAAATCTCCGCCACGGGGACGGATAATGACATGCAGTTTTGTTTGGTTCAATAATTGGCGTGCCATACGGATTTCACCAAAAGACGGGGTTGTTCCGCCTTCCGGAATACCTGCACATAGTTCTACACGATAAGCACCGGCTTGTTGTGCCTTCACAGCACTTTCCACGGAGTTGGCGCAAATCTCGATTTTTGATTTGTTACTCATAAAGTTATTTAATAGTTAATTCAATTCCATAATCAACGTCATCGGGCGCTTTGGGCTGTTCCAGCATTTCTCTTTCAAATATTCCGCCAAGGGAACTCCAATGGTTTCTCTGCGTGAGTTCGTCATTGGTCCGGTTCTTTACGGATGACTTTGTTCTTCATAATATGATGAATTTGTCAGTGCAAAGATAGGCATAATGTAAGAGTGTGAGAAATTTTAGCGGAAAAAATTTTTAATTAAAAAGCCGGTACTCCTCTCGGAGTGAGAGAAATACCGGTTTTCCTATGGGAACGAAATGGATTATTGCACGTGGATGCGATGGCCATTGAATACGTTCATGCCCAGTTTGTTCATAATATGCTTGATGGCAAGCTGTGCTTTCACGGAGTTGCCGGCGTCATCCAGAGGAGGCGCGAAGGCTGCAATGCCCATGACACCCGGCATTACGCCCATGACACCGCCTCCTACGCCTGTCTTGGCAGGAATTCCCGAAGTGTAAAGCCAGTCGCCTGTGTGCTGATAGAAACCTACGGTAGCTATCATGGAGGTGATTTTCGGGGAGAGGGCTTTGTCGAACACTTGCTTGTTGGTGTTCGGGTTCAATCCTTCGTTGGCGATGGTGGCTCCACAGATGGACAACTGTTCTGCAGTGATGCCCATGGAACACTGGCGGGTGTAGAGGTCGAGCGACATATCGGGGGCATCGTAGATACGGTTATAATTTTTCAATAGCCAGGCGATGGAACGGTTGTTGAAATTTGTCGCCGACTCTGACCGGTACAGTTCGTCGATCAGTTGCGGGGTACTTCCGCATAGTTCGGTCATATTGTCTACGATGGCTTTCCACTTGGCATCGCTGTTTCCTACGGGTTGCACCATACTGTTGGCCGAGATGGCGCCGGCGTTTACCAATGGGGTGGACGGATGGTCGTTTTCCAACAAGATGGCCATGATGGAGTTGAACGGCAGTCCGGTAGCATCGGCGCCAATCATTTCGAGCACCTTGGGAGCACCGTATTGGCGGAGTACCAGGATGGCGGTCAGCACCTTGGAAACGGACTCGATACCGAAACGGTACTGAGAGTCACCCAGTTGGATGATTTCTCCGTTCATCAGACAGATACTGATCCCGAACAGTTTGGGATCAATATTTGCCAGATAAGGGATGTAGTCGGCGTTCTTACCGTCTGTATTGTCCTTGTACAGATTGTAAGCCTCCTGGGCAACATCCTTTATTTGCTGGATAGTTATAGTTCTTTCCATAAATTAATTTGATTGAAGTAACCATCTACCTTAACGGCGGATGGTTGCATTATTGTTATCTATGCTTATTTTTTAGCGGCGTTGCTATGGGCATTGTGAGTGAACACAGTACCTTTTACAGCGATATTCTTGTCTTGGGCGATGCGGGTAGGAGTGGGATATTCCAGTTTCTCGAACTCGCAGATGGCATTCTTGATGTCGTTCAACAACATATCCGCCATGTCACGGCTGAATCCCTGACGTACCACAACACGCATAACTACGTAATTCTGGATATTTTCCGGCAAGGTGTAGGCAGGAACCATCCAGCCGCTTTGCTGCAATTTAGCCTGCAAATCGTACAGAGTCCATTTGGCATTCTTTGCATATTCGGGTTTCATGTACCAGATGAACAAAGGATTTACTACGTCATCGCTGTAATTTACGAACGGAGCCATCTTGGCTATTTCGCTGTGGATGTACTTGGTGATTTCCATGGAATTGTATTGGATGGCTTTGTATCCTTGGAATCCCAGACGGATAAATTGGTAGTACTGTCCCAGAATCTGTGCGGCGGGACGGCTGAAGTTCAAACCAACCTGTGTGATGTTCGCACCCAGATAATTGACACTGAACGACATGGCATCCGGAAGGTATTTCTTGTCTTTCCATACTACCCATCCCAGTCCCGGGTAAACCAGTCCGAACTTGTGGCCGGAAGTGCTGATGGAGAGAACCCATTTCAAGCGGAAGTCCCATTTTGTGTCGGGATTGAGGAACGGCAGGATGAAACCGCCGGTTGCAGCATCTACATGGATAGGAATATCATAGCCGGTTTTGGCGTTGTAGGCATCCAGTGCTTTGTCCAACGCTTCCACGTCATCGTTCAAACCTGTCCATGTCACACCTTGGATGGGAACGATGCAGATGGTGTTCTCGTCACACATCTTCAGTGCTTCTTCGGGGTCCAGAGTGGTTTTGTCCAAGGTGAGAGGTACTTGGCGCATTTCAATTTGCCAAAGTTGGGCGAACTTTTCCCAAACAACCTGAAAACCGCTTGAAATGACAAAGTTAGGCTTGTCAGTCGGTTTCCCCTGAGCTTTACGTCTGTCTTTCCAGCGTAACCAGGCGGCTACTCCTCCCAGCATACAAGCCTCGCTGGAGCCGATAGCCAGTGCTCCGGTTTTCCATTTTGCCTGTTCGGGCGAATTCCACAAATTAGCCATGATATTGATACATTTGGCATTCATCACTGCGATACGGGGATATTCTGTTTCATCAATGTAGTTGATGCTGATGGCTTCGTTCATCAGTTTGGTGGCATAGTCGTCCATGTAGGTGGTAACGAAAGTGGCCAGGTTAAGGCGTGGCTGGGTTTGGGCGAATGTTTCGTCTTTTACCATTTGATAAGCAATCTGTGGGGTGGTAGGTTCCATAGGGATGGTATCTACCGGGGCAGGCTGTAGCATTTCGTTTGAACCAAACACGGCTGTCTTTGCGTCACCGTCTCTCAAATCACAATTACATTCTTTCATTTTACTTAAAGTTTAGATTAGTAATACAATGGAAAACATGGGAGTTTCCCGCGTTTTTCTCCCTCAACAGGAGGTTTGGAGAAAAGTTTCTTGATTTTATGTTTTTTAATTTATGGGGGATAATGTGTCATGCGGAACATAGCGCAGCCAATTGGCATAGTAGCATATGGGCACATGATTGCATTGACCAATTATAAACCGGCTTTGAACCAATTCTTTTACACTTTGTTTCTATCACAATCTAAACCGATTTCATTATGAAAGTACAAACAGGGCAGGGGACCATTCCCCTCATTACGTTAGTAGGTATATTTTCCATCTCGGCACTCAATGCATTGCCGGGACTGGCGGTGTCGCCCATTTTGGGAGATTTGAATAAAATATTTCCCTCTGCTACAGATCTGGAGATCCAGATGTTGTCTTCGTTGCCGTCACTTCTTATCATACCCTTTATCTTGTTATCAGGTAAATTGACAGAGAAAGTGAACAACCTTTTGTTGTTGCAGATAGGGCTGGCTCTTTTCGGGGCGAGTGGTATTCTTTATCTGCTTTCTGATAAAATGTGGCAGTTGATAGCCGTCAGCGCCATGTTGGGGATGGGGTCGGGATTGATTGTTCCGCTTTCTACCGGATTGATATCCCGTTATTTTGTGGGAAGTTACCGTACAAAGCAATTTGGTTACAGTTCTGCCATCACCAATATCACGCTGGTGCTTGCCACTACGCTGACAGGATATCTGGCAGAAGTGAACTGGCATTTGCCGTTTTTGGTCTATCTGTTTCCTTTTGTATCCGTTTTCCTTACTCGTTATCTGAAAAAAGATCTCTCCAATTATCATTCCTCTGATGATATTCCAGCCGATACTGTCAGGGAAATGGGTAAGCGGGGAATTAATGTCAAGGCTTTGGTCAGGCTGATGGCTTTTTACGGATTGGCTACTTATCTGGTGATTATTATTAGTTTCAATCTGCCTTTCCTGATGGAAGAATATGGGCTGTCCAGTGGTAGGGCAGGCATCTTGATATCTTTGTTTTTTCTCGCTATTATGGCACCGGGTTTTGTCCTGAATAAGATAGTGCAGGTCTTGGGCCGCCGTATCTATATGGTTTGTTTGTTGATGATAGCCTGTGGAATGGGGATTATTCTGCTTAGTCGTTCCGAAATACTGATTGCTTTGGGATGTATTCTGAACGGGCTTTCATACGGTATTATCCAACCGTTGATTTATGATAAGACTTCTGATGTGGCGGTTCCTCACAAAGTGACGTTGGCACTTGCTTTTGTCATGGCGATGAATTATGTGGCCATACTGCTTTGTCCGTTTATTGTGGATGCTTTTCAGAATCTGTTCCATTCTCATTCGCAAACCTTTGCCTTCTGGCTTAATCTGATGGTAGCCTTGATGGGGATGTTTATTGTGATGAAGCAGGAAAAACTGAGTTTATAAGAAAAATACCCACGTAATAACATAACAGCATGAAGTATGAATAGACAAGTTGAAGCAAACCTTAGCATGGTTGTCTCCAAAGCGTTGGGAGGCCTTAATATGAACGCACTGAAGTATCTTTTACCTTTGTGGATAGCTCCTGTGACAGGGGTTACTTTCCGATTGGTATTTGGGGCCGCCGCTTTTTGGCTTATTGATATATTTTGCAAGCCCGAAAACTCCACTATCCGTCAGAAATGGCAGCTCTTTATTTTAGGGGCTTTAGGTATTTATGGATATATGTTTTTTTATTTGTTGGGTATCAGTAAGACTACTCCGGTTTCCAGTTCTATTTTTGTCAGTTTGGAGCCTATATGGGTATTCATTATCTCTGTATTGTTTTATAAGGAAAAAGTAACCTGGATGAAAGTGCTTGGCATTGGAATGGGATTGGGAGGAGCTGTTCTATGCATATCCACACAACCTAGTGACGATCTTGCCTCCAATGCTCCGTTAGGTAATTTGATGTGTTTGGCCAGTTCATTGGTTTATGCCGTCTATCTTGTTTTCAGTAACCGTCTGTTAAAAGGAGTGGGAGATATGACGATGTTAAAATATACTTTTTTAGGGGCGGCTGTTATGGCTGTTGTTGTCAATACGATTTATGGCTTTGATGCTCCTATACTGAAAATGTCACTTTTCTCTACGCCTATGTTGGTCTTGCTTTTTGTTTTGGTATTTCCTACCACCATTAGTTATTTATTACTTCCTCTCGGGCTGAAATATCTGAAAACGACATTAGTAGCCATTTACGGGTATTTAATATTGATTGTTGCTACGGTGACTTCTTTTGTTTTGGGGCAGGATCGCTTCTCATGGACACAGTTGGCGGCGATTGTTCTTATTTGTGCCAGTGTTTATCTGGTGGAAGTAGCCGAGAGCAATAAACAGATTACGTCGAAATTAAAATAAGACAGCAGATAAGGAGTGTCAAAATGAAAACGATAGTGCTGCCGGGGCTTTTACATATTTCCTTGAGTGTGAACTTTGTCGACAAGTGAAAAGGAGAACAAAGAGAAAAGAATACAATTTTACGTTGTATGTGAGTGTAAGGAATCAATTTTATTTGTAGCTTTGCACCCAATTTAAAAACAAGAGTGTTATACCTATGCTACAATTAGATGCAATATACAAAGCGGCTCATGTCCTGAAAGAGGTTGTCCGTCGCACTGATTTGATTTATGCTCCTCAGATAAATCCTGAGAGTACAGTTTATCTGAAGCCCGAAAACCTGCAACTCACAGGATCGTTTAAAGTGCGTGGTGCTTATTACAAGATTTCCCAATTGTCCGATGAAGAAAAGGCGAGAGGCGTGATAGCCTGTTCTGCCGGTAATCATGCGCAAGGGGTGGCATTGGCTGCCACTAAGTGCGGTATCAAGTCGTTGATTTGTCTTCCGGAAGGAGCGCCTATATCTAAAGTTGAGGCTACGAAGCATTATGGGGCGGAAGTTTGTTTGGTTCCGGGAGTCTATGATGATGCTTATCAGAAAGCCCTGCAATTGCGTGATGAAAAGGGATATACTTTTGTTCATCCCTTTGATGACGAGAACGTGATAGCCGGACAAGGTACTATCGGTTTGGAATTATTGGAGGAAATGCCGGATGTGGAGGTAGTCATTGTTCCCATTGGTGGGGGAGGACTGATTTCGGGAGTGGCTTATGCGTTGAAGGCTTTGAAACCATCTGTCAAGGTATATGGCGTACAGGCGTTGGGTGCGGCCAGTATGGCAAATTCTATTCTTCATTCGCGTATTGAGCGTCTTCACTCTGTTTCCACTTTTGCCGATGGAATCGCGGTGAAAGAGCCGGGAACAAATACTTTTGACTTGGTAAATCAGTATGTGGACGGAGTTGTAACTGTGACTGAGGACGAGATTGCCGCAGCTATTCTGGCATTGATAGAACGCCAGCGGATTGTTGCAGAGGGGGCGGGAGCTGTGTCCGTTGCCGCAGCCATGTTCAATAAAGTACCGGTAAAGGGTAAGAAAACTGTCTGCCTGGTGTCCGGAGGCAATATTGATGTGACGATATTGAGCCGTGTCATCAGTCGCGGTATGGCGAAGTCGGGACGTACCTATGCAGTAACTTTGGACTTGATAGACAAGCCGGGGCAGCTGTTGGGAGTCAGCAAAATTGTCGCAGAGCAGGGAGGAAATGTAATTTCTGTACATCATGAGCGAAATAGTGAGAGTGCAGATGTCACCGGATGTGCCCTTCGTGTCGTTATGGAAACCAGAAACGAGGAACATATAGCATCCATTCGTCAAAAACTGTTGGATGCAGGCTATGTGATAATGAAATAAATTATATACCTTACAAGTAGAAAGGAGGAAAATTAAATATTTCTTCCTTTTCTTGCTTCTAATTTTAATTTCTCCACACAAAAAATCGATTTTTATAGTGAAAATATCATTTTATACTTCTTAGAATCCAATTAAAGTCGTACATTTGTCGCAGTTTTGTAATGTAGAGTTTGCAAAAATGACCGATATAATCAAACATCGTGGTATTGTGGAAAACATTGAAGGTTCTCACGTGCGGGTGAGAATCGTACAAACTTCTGCCTGTTCGGCTTGTAGTGTGAAAGGGCATTGCAATGCATCTGAAAGTAAAGAGAAACTGATTGATGTTTTTGACATGAAGGCATCTTCTTACCGCATAGGTGAGGAGGTGATGATTTATGGTACTACTTCCATGGGGATGCAAGCCGTATTGCTGGCTTTTGGTATCCCTTTCTTGGTATTGCTGATTACTTTATTTATTTCCATGCGTCTTACGGGGGGGGATGAGTTAAGGTCGGCGCTTGTTGCTTTGTCAGCCTTGCTCCCGTATTACCTTATTATATATGTATGCAGGAATAAGTTGAGCAAGAAGTTTTCATTTACGCTTGAACCAATAAAAAATAATTAATAAATAACTAACTAAAATTTATGGATTTAATTCTGGTTGCAGTAATTTCGTTGGGAGCGATTGGCTTGATTGCCGCGGTAATCTTGTATGCCGCTTCTAAGAAGTTTGCTGTGTATGAAGATCCGCGGATTGCCAAGGTGAGCGAAGTGCTTCCTCAGGCGAATTGCGGTGGATGTGGTTATCCCGGTTGCTCTGGTTTTGCCGGTGCCTGCGTGAAGGCTGCCGATGCCGGTTCACTGGAGGGTAAGTTATGTCCGGTTGGTGGTGCTCCGGTAATGGAGAAAGTAGCTGCCATTTTGGGATTGGAAGCCGTTGCTGCTGAACCGAAAGTTGCGGTGGTAAGATGTAACGGTAGTTGTGAAAATCGCCCTCGTACTGCTCTGTACGACGGAGCTAAATCGTGTGCCATCGCTCATGCCACTTCAGGTGGTGAGACGGGTTGTACATTCGGTTGTCTGGGTTGTGGTGATTGTGTGGAAGCGTGTCAGTTTGATGCTATTCACATGAATCCTGAAACCGGTCTTCCGGAAGTGGACGAAGAAAAATGTACAGCTTGTGGGGCTTGCAGCAAAGCTTGTCCGCGTAAGATCATTGAAATTCGTCCGAAAGGAAAGAACAACCGCCGCGTAGTGGTGATGTGTGTGAACAAGGATAAGGGAGCTGTTGCCAACAAAGCTTGCAAGGCTAGTTGTATTGGTTGTGGAAAGTGTGTGAAAGTGTGTCCGTTCGAAGCCATTACGTTGGAAAATAATTTGGCATACATTGATCCGGCTAAGTGTAAGTCTTGCCGTAAATGCGAATCGGAATGTCCGAAAGGGGCTATCCAAGCTATCAATTTCCCGCCACGTAAACCGAAAGTAGAAGTGCCGGCTGGTGAGGCTGCTGCAAAACCTGCTGTAAAAGTAGAGGCTTCAAAGGTGGAAACTCCGAAAGCGGAAGCGGTGAAAGCTGAGGCTCCGAAAACGGAAGCATAATCAAAATTCAAAGTAAGTAAAAATTAAAAAGATATAACAGTGAAGACATTTAGAATTGGTGGAGTACATCCAGCAGAAAATAAATTGTCAGCAGGCAAAGCCATTGAAACACTTGCACTTCCTAAGCAAGCGGTATTTCCTTTGTCACAGCATATCGGTGCTCCTGCTACTGCCATCGTGAAAAAAGGCGATGTGGTGAAGGTAGGTACGAAGATTGCTGAGGCGGGTGGCTTTGTTTCAGCAGCCATTTTCTCGTCTGTATCCGGTAAAGTGAACAAGGTAGACGCCGTAATCGATGCTAGCGGTTACCGCAAGCCGGCTATCTTTATCGATGTGGATGGTGACGAATGGGAAGAATCAATAGACCGCAGTTCGACATTGGTGAAAGAGTGTGCTCTCACACCCGAAGAAATCGTTGCTAAAGTGAAAAATGCAGGTGTAGTAGGTATGGGCGGTGCTTGTTTCCCTACTCATGTGAAACTTTCTCCTCCTCCGGGCTGCAAGGCGGAATGTGTAATTATCAATGCTGTAGAGTGTGAGCCTTACCTCACTGCCGACCATCGTTTGATGCTGGAAAAGGCAGACGAAGTACTGGTGGGGGTAAGCATCCTGATGAAAGCTGCAAAAGTGACCAAGGGATATATCGGTATTGAAAATAATAAACCGGATGCTATTAAGTTGATGACTGAAAAGGCTGCTCAGTATCCCGGTATAAAGGTAGTTCCTTTGCAGGTGAAATATCCGCAAGGTGGTGAGAAACAGTTGATAGATGCTGTGATCGGTCGCCAGGTTCCTGCTCCTCCCGCTATTCCTATCAATGTGGGTGCGGTAGTTCAGAATGTAGGTACTGCATTTGCCGTTTATGAAGCCGTTCAGAAAAACAAACCTTTGTTTGAACGTATCGTGACTGTTACGGGTAAGTCTGTCAAGAATCCCTCCAACTTCCTCACCCGTATGGGTACCCCGATGAGCCAGCTGATTGATGCGGCTGGCGGTTTGCCCGAAGATACGGGAAAAGTGATAGGTGGCGGTCCGATGATGGGTAAAGCACTGGTTAATACGGAAGTTCCCATTTGTAAAGGTAGTTCGGGTGTGCTGATTATGAATGATAAGGAAGCTGCCCGTGCGGAAGCTCAGCCCTGTATCCGCTGTGCCAAGTGCGTCAGTGTGTGTCCTATGGGATTGGAGCCTTTCTTGTTGGCGACACTTTCAGCTCATAAGGACTGGGAGAGAGTAGAAAAAGAAGATGTAATGTCGTGCATCGAGTGCGGTTCGTGTCAGTTTACATGTCCGTCTCATCGTTATTTGCTGGACTATATCCGTTTGGGTAAGGGCACAGTAGGCGGTATCATCCGTGCACGTAATGCTAAAAAATAATTCGACAAAATAGTATGGCTAATAAATTAATAGTATCATTATCGCCTCACGTTCATAGCGGTGACAGCATACAGAAGAATATGTATGGTGTACTCATTGCGTTGATACCTGCGTTGCTGGTGTCATTTTATATGTTCGGACTGGGCGCCGTGGTGGTGACCTTGACCTCGGTTGCCGCCTGTGTATTCTTCGAATGGGCGATTACCAAGTTTAT
Organism: Phocaeicola sp. RTP21359st1_B8_RTP21360_211022; assembly: GCF_040911965.1. Classification (NCBI taxonomy): domain Bacteria; kingdom Pseudomonadati; phylum Bacteroidota; class Bacteroidia; order Bacteroidales; family Bacteroidaceae; genus Phocaeicola; species Phocaeicola sp. RTP21359st1_B8_RTP21360_211022. The sequence goes on along the minus strand of NZ_JBDFXP010000031.1, from coordinate 7,198 downwards.
TTTGAAGAGAGAACGCTCTACCATCTGTGATGGTTCGGCTATTATAACCGGTGTGTTGCTGGCATTCAATCTGCCTTCCAACTTGCCGCTTTGGATTATTATCATCGGTGCGTTGGTGGCAATCGGTGTGGGCAAGATGACTTTCGGCGGATTGGGTTGTAATCCTTTCAATCCCGCGCTGGTAGGTCGTATCTTCCTGCTGATTTCTTTTCCTGTGCAGATGACTTCATGGCCGTTGGTTCAACAATGGGGAAGTTATACCGATGCTGAAACCGGTGCTACTCCGCTGGCATTGATGAAAATGGCTGTAAAGGGTGATGCAAATGCTTTAGGTCAGTTGCCCGATACATTAAGTCTGTTTCTGGGTAATAACCCGGGTTCACTAGGTGAGGTGAGTGCATTGGCTTTATTGCTTGGTCTGGGATATATGCTATGGAAAAAGATTATTTCCTGGCATATTCCTGTATCTATTCTGGTGACAGTATTTGTATTTTCCGGGCTGATGCATTTGGTTGATCCGGTTGCTTACGCATCTCCGTTGGCTCACTTGTTTACAGGTGGTTTGATGTTGGGAGCTATTTTCATGGCAACCGACTATGTTACTTCGCCTATGACTCATAAAGGTATGATTATTTACGGTGTGGCTATCGGTTTCCTGACGGTGGTTATCCGTTTGTTCGGTGCATATCCCGAAGGTATGTCTTTCGCTATATTCATTATGAACGCATTCACTCCGTTAATCAATACTTATTGTAAACCTAAAAGATTCGGGGAGGTCGTGAAGAAATGAAAAAACTAGAATCATCTTTGAAAAACATGGTTATCGTGCTGACAGGCGTAACCGTGGTAGCCGGAGCATTGCTGGGTTATGTGAATGAGTTGACAAAGGAACCCATTGCACAGGCTAATGCCAAGGCTTTGAGTGATGCCATTGCTATCGTAGTTCCGGGATTTGACAATAATCCTGCCGAAGCTCCTGAAACCATAGAATTGGAAGGCGTTACTTATAAGATATATAAAGCAACCAAAGGAGGAGAATTTATTGGTGCAGCCGTAGAGTCTTCTGCAAATGGTTTTGGTGGTGCGTTGAATGTATTGGTAGGTTTCGATAAAGAGGGTAATATTATAGACTATTCTTTGTTGAGTCATGCAGAAACTCCGGGACTGGGATCAAAGGCAGCCGATTGGTTTAAGAAAGGCGGCAAAGGCGATATTACTGGTATGAATCCGGGACAGAAAGCATTGGTTGTAAATAAAGATGGCGGTCAGATAGATGCAATCACTGCTTCTACTATCACGACACGTGCTTTTCTGAAAGCTGTGAATAATGCTTATGCGGCATATAGTGGCCAAAATGTGGATGGTTCCAGCGGTGCGACACAGCAGGTGTCTGAAACTGCTGCCGATGACCCCAAAGCAGCTAAGGCACAATGTGAGGGAACTCAGGATTGTTGCGGACAAGCCTGTGACTCTGCTGCCTGCAAAGCTGCTTGTGGTGGTAAATGTGATCCTGCTAACTGCGACAAGGCGGACTGTAAAAAAGCAGAATGCCCAAAGCAAGATTGTAAAAACAAAAAATAAGGAAGGAGCAGACTATGAATAATTTTAAAGTATTGATGAACGGGATTGTCAAAGAGAATCCTACGTTTGTACTCCTTTTGGGTATGTGTCCTACATTGGGAACCACTTCTTCTGCCATCAATGGTATGGGTATGGGACTGGCAACCATGTTTGTGTTGATTTGTTCGAATGTGGTAATTTCATCTATCAAGAATCTGATTCCTGATATGGTGCGTATTCCTGCATTCATTGTGGTTATAGCATCATTTGTAACCTTGTTGCAGATGATTATGCAGGCATATGTGCCGGCGCTGTATGCTACTTTGGGATTGTTTATTCCGTTGATTGTGGTAAACTGTATTTTGCTGGGACGCGCCGAAGCGTTTGCCGCAAAGAACGGTCCTGTTCCTTCATTCTTTGACGGATTGGGTATGGGACTAGGATTTACACTTGCATTGACCATCCTTGGTGGTGTACGTGAGTTCCTTGGTACAGGTAAATTGTTTGATATCGCTATTATGCCGGAGCAATACGGAATGTTGATTTTCGTTCTCGCACCGGGAGCCTTCATTGCATTGGGTTACCTTATTGCGATTGTGAATAAACTGAAGAAAGCATAACCCGTAAAAAGTAAGAAAATGGAATATATATTGATATTTATCACCGCTATATTTGTGAACAACATTGTGTTGTCACAATTCTTGGGTATTTGTCCATTCCTCGGTGTATCCAAGAAAGTTGAGACAGCTACGGGTATGGGAGCGGCTGTTGCATTCGTGCTTACCATCGCTACCATTGTTACCTATCTTATCCAGAAATTCGTGCTCGATGCTTTCGGGTTGGAATATTTGCAGACCATTGCATTTATCCTTGTCATTGCAGCATTGGTACAGATGGTGGAAATTATTTTGAAGAAGGTATCTCCCGCCCTTTATCAGGCATTAGGAGTCTTTCTTCCGTTGATTACTACTAACTGCTGTATTCTGGGTGTGGCTATTTTGGTAATCCAGAAAGACTTTGATTTGTTGACGGGGGTGGTTTATGCCTTCTCTACAGCTCTTGGTTTTGCTTTGGCTATGGTGTTGTTTGCAGGTATCCGTGAACAATTAAGTTTGGTGAATATACCTAAAGGAATGCAGGGAATGGCTATCGCATTGGTTACTGCCGGTCTGCTGGCAATGGCATTCATGGGATTTTCAGGTGTAGACAAAGGCTTGGGTGTTTTGTTTGGAATAGAATAAATTCACTTCATCGTTAAAATAAACCGATTCAGAAGTCCGGAGCACAGCTTCGGACTTTTTTATTAGAAAGAAATCCATTGTTCTTGTCCGTAAATTCAATTTTTATGCTTATTTTTGCATTAGAATTAATAGAGAGATTAAATGGCTATGACCTTGATTGTACTCGCGGCCACTATGGGGAATAAATATGGTGGATTGAAACAGCTGGAGGGAATAGGTCCTAATGGCGAAACAATATTAGATTTTTCCATATATGATGCCGTAAGAGTCGGATTTAATAAGATCGTATTTGTCATAAGCAGACATTTTGAACAAGAATTCAAGAAACTGGTATCAGGCAAATACGAACATGTGGTAGAAGTGGAGTATGTTTATCAGGATGTGGAAACGATTCCTGAAGAAAAGCGTAATCCGAAGCGCAAAGCACTGTACGGTTCGGTAAGAGCTGTTCTGATGGGAGAAGAGTTGATTGACTCTCCATTCGGTGTGATAAATGCCGTGAACTTTTACCAAAGAGAAAGTTTTGAATTGTTATATAATAATCTGGTGATGTTGGGAGAAGCTGACTACCATAGTTTCAATATTTGCTACAGGCTGAGAAATGTATTGGCGGAAAGCGGAGGGGTTACCCGTGGTATTTGTGAAGTGGATGAAAAAGGATATCTGTTGTCCGTTACAGACCGTGTAGGAGTAGAACGGATAAGTGGAAATCCGATGTATCCTAATGAATTACATAAATGGGTGGCTTTGGATGACAACAGCTTGGTTTCAATGAATATGTGGGGATTTACTCCGCAGGTATTCGGTGAGATGAAGAAGGCGTTCGATAAGTTCATAGATGAGAATGGAATGGATATGAAAGCCCATTATTCTATTCCGGCTTTTATGAATGAGCGTATTGCTGACGGAGTCAGGGTGAAAGTGATTGAGACACCTGCCAGATGGATGGGATTGGTATCGCATGATGACAAGATACAAGTCCTGCTTCGTATCAATGATATGATACGAAAAGAGATCTACCCGTCGAAGTTGTTTTGAACCTATTAGAAAACGACAGAATATTAAGTATTATGAAAGAAAGAATTTTAGTAACAGGAGGAACCGGCTACATCGGTTCTCATACGGTAGTAGAGCTGCAAAATAGCGGTTACGACGTAGTGATTGTGGACAATTTGTCCAACTCAAGCGCCGATGTGGTAGATAATATAGAAAAGGTTTCAGGAATCCGTCCTGCATTTGAAAAGTTGGATTGCTTGGATCTTGAGGGAATGGATAAGCTGTTTACTAAATATCCGGGTATAAAAGGTATTATTCATTTTGCGGCTAGCAAGGCTGTGGGTGAATCGGTACAAAAACCGTTGTTGTATTATCGCAATAACTTGGTTTCATTGATTAACCTGTTGGAATTAATGCCGAAACATGGAGTAGAAGGTATTATTTTTTCATCATCATGTACGGTGTATGGTCAGCCCGATGTTCTTCCTGTAACGGAAGAGGCTCCGATTAAGAAGGCTGAGTCTCCGTACGGTAATACAAAACAGATCAATGAAGAAATTATTCGTGATACAGTTGCTTCGGGATCGCCTATCAATGCTATTATGTTGCGTTACTTTAATCCTATTGGCGCACATCCCACTGCATTAATAGGTGAATTACCTAATGGGGTTCCACAAAATTTGCTACCTTATGTTACTCAGACAGCGATGGGTATTCGTGAAAAACTGAGTGTGTTCGGGGATGATTATGATACACCGGACGGTTCTTGCATCCGTGACTATATATATGTAGTGGATTTGGCGAAGGCTCACGTTATCGCAATGGATCGCATTTTGAATAACAAGCAGAAGGAGAAGGTGGAAGTCTTTAATATTGGAACGGGTAAAGGCGTTTCTGTATTGGAACTGATCAATACGTTTGAAAAAGCTACCGGTGTGAAACTTAATTATCAGATCGTGGGTCGTCGTGCCGGAGATATTGAGAAGGTATGGGCTAATCCTGATTTTGCTAATAAGGAGTTGGGATGGAAGGCAGAAGCCAATTTGGAGGACACTCTACGTTCGGCTTGGAACTGGCAGCTGAAACTAAGAGAAAGAGGAATTCAATAAGAATTAAGATATTTTTAGAAAGACCGATGAACAAAGGACGCTAGTGTGGCGTTTTATAGATGCAAATAACCTGAAACCCCTCTTGGATATGTGAATACCTGATTGGCGGTAGTTATGTTACTCAAAACATAGAGCAGGCTAAAAAATTGCATAGTAGTTTTGTCGTGTTTTATTTTGTGTTTGTGTTGTGGCTGTTCTCCGACGTGAGTCGGGGGACAGTTTTTTTTCTGACTATTTAGTTGTTTTTTAGTTATTTATGGCTATATTTGTCGAAAATAATCACGCACTACTTTATGAAAACAAAATTTTGGATCATCTGCTTATCAGTTTTCTTTGTGTCTTGCTTGCGTAATATGCATGATATATATACGGGGGAAGAGGAAGAAGAGGAGGAAAAAATCAATAAAGGCGATTTTTTTGATTTTACTACTGTCCGTAATAGTCAACTTATCATTGATTATGGCATGAAAGTACAGACTGCTTTTTATCTGTATGATGAATATCCTATGGAATTAGTTGGAAATACTTGGGAATTTAAAGATATAAATCCCATTTATGCCGCTTCGACTGATATGAATGGTAGGTTTTTTTCAAAAGTATCTTTGCCGGCTTATTTGAAAAAGGTATGGTTGGTAACTGATAATGTGTTGGTCGTATCACCTGTTGAATTGGAATTTCTATCTGACGGACTAACCTTTAATTATGTTGATTATAAGGCACAACTGTCTGCCAACGGGCATTCTAGAGCGGTAATGGGAGGAGTGAGTTATCCTGACGGATATGATGTATTGGGTAATTGGAATGAAAATGGGGTTCCTGATTATTTGTTGCCTGAAAAGTTGGATATACCCGGTGCTTTTTTAGAGAGATGCAGTAATTTAAGCCGTTCTATAGTAGTAGATAATCGTAATTTGCTGGAAAGGTTTCCGGAACTACGTACTTCAGGGAGTAATGATATGGTAATAACTAAATCTACAGGTTTGGTTGCGACTTATTTTGATTTCTCGTCTACTGCGTGGGAGGATATGGTTGCTTATTATACTTATAAAGAAGGAGAGTCTGTGGACATAGCTACCATAAAAAAGACCATCCTGATTCCACGTTCCAGTAGGAATGCTCCTAAATCTTTAGTCGGTGAGCAAATAAAACTAAAATATTGGAATAAGGAACAAAGCAAGTATGAAGATGAATTTCCCCAAGGTACTCATATTGGATGGATTTTATTGGGAATGGGATTTGGAAAAGAAAAGGGTGTTTTTCCTCGTTATTCTAATCCTGCATATAACGATAATAAAGAGCAACGTTCAGTTTTGTTAAGTGATCCGGAACTGGACAATTGTTTCTTTATGGCTATGGAAGATAATGTGGACATGCGTTTTAATGATGTACAGTTTGCTATTATGGCGTCTGCTTCTTCTTCTGTAGAACCTACTCCTAATATACCGGATGAAGTAAATAAGGGTGAAATTTCGTATGTAGTCAAAGGGTCTTTGGCTTATGAGGACAATTGGCCTGATAAGAATGATTACGATATGAATGATGTTGTGATATATTATTCCAGTACAGTTGTGAAAGATAAATCTTCTAACGCATTGGTGCGCACCACTACTACTTTTACTCCGATGAATGATGGTGCTACTTATACAAATGGGTTTGGTTTTCAGTTGGATTACGTAGGGAAGGAGCATATAGATTTGGTGCAGGTGAGTCAAGAAGGTAATGTGATCGGAAAAAACTTTGAGCCGGGAATAGAAAAGCCTGTATTAATACTTTTTTCTGATATAAAGCCTGTTCTCAAAAAGCCTGTGACTGTAGTGATCGGATTTAAAAAATATGATAAAGTAAGCGACATGGATGCTTATCCGCCTTACAATTCTTTCATTTTTGTGAATAAACGTTCTCATGAAGTACATTTGTCAGGCTATAAGCCGACAAGCGTAGCTGATGAGAGTTTACGTGGTACGGGTAGTGATTTGAGTCAAGACTCCAATGGTATCCCAATGTATTATATAGCAGAAGATAATATGCCTTTCGCTATAAATATCAGTAACAGTGAATTTAGATGGCCTTCAGAGAAGGTGTCTATTACTACCTATTATCCCGAGTTTAAACAGTGGAGAGATTCTTTTGGCGCGGATTATAAAGATTGGTATTTACATCCTAAAGAATAATAAAGGGTGAAAGGCACTGTTGTTTTTGATAAATCGGACTAACAGGACTTTTTACTTGAAAAAATGTCACCTTTTGAAGCCAAGTGATTCAATCTTTTTGTACTTTTGCGGACAATATGAT
>NZ_JBDFXP010000030.1:0-64226 GCF_040911965.1 Phocaeicola sp. RTP21359st1_B8_RTP21360_211022 | reverse complement strand
TTAAAGAAAGTGAACAGATTTGTATAGTGATGAACAAAAAAAGAGGTGCATCGTGCATTACGACACACCTCCTTTTTAATTTACATCCCCTTTACCACGATTTTTTATATAATCATGAACAAACAGACTTGAAATAGCATTTATATTTAATATTGAATCAAACTTAAACCATTTATGAAAAGAATAATGTTCATTTTAGGAGTAAGCATCATTATGGCCTTACTTACTGTTACCGCAGCCTTGGCAGGTTGGTGGCTCGGAGCGTCTCTGCCTCTAGATATATCTGATACCACTCGACAAATAGCAGCATTACTCACCGCTTCTGCTTGTACATGGATACTCTATATTGTAAGTCGCAAAGTACTGACAAAAATCAGTCTCAAACCATACTAAATATATAGTCTATTAAAACAAAAAGGTCAACCGATTCTATATCATTCTCGATTGACCTTCTTATTTAAAATCTTGTTTTCATCATTCCTTATTTTCTGTTTCCTGTATCCCGGACTCTTCCTTTCCACGTAAATAAACAGAAGGTGCCACACCGAATTGTTGCTTAAAACATTTACTAAAATAGAACGGATCATTAATACCTACTTTATAAGAAACTTCGGCTACCGTATAACGATTTTCCAACAACAGTTCCGCCGCTTTCTTCATACGAATAATCCGGATATATTCATTGGGTGAATATCCCGTCACCCCACGTACCTTACGATAAAAAACGGTTCGTCCCAATCCCATCATCGAAGCAAACTCATCAATCGTAAACTGAGCATTACCAATCTGTTGATCCATAACCATCTGTAATCTGTCAGCAAATTCTTTATCCTTATCAGAGGTACAAATAGCCGGTCGTACCATATTCGGATCATTCGAAAATTTCTCACGTAATTTCTCACGTTGCTCTATTAGTTTGAAAGCGCGTGCCAACAGTAGTTTCGGGCTAAAAGGCTTAGTAATATATGCATCCGCACCACTTTCCACGCCTTCCAAATGACTTTCGGCAGAACTCATAGCTGTCAATAAAATAATAGGTATATGACTTGTATCAAAATCATTCTTCAATTTTCGGGTTACCTCAAATCCTGTCATCCCCGGCATCAGCACATCACAGATTATCAAATCAGCATCATACGTACGTGCACGTTCCAATCCAGACGGACCATCCGCCTCGGCCACAACTTCAAAATATTGTCCCACTTCTTCTTTCAAAAACTCACGTACATCGTTATCATCTTCTATAATAAGTACTTTACGCTTATTAAGTGGTGCAGATGGAAGTTCCACGCCCCCTTCTTGCGCCGATATTTCTTCTGCAAGAACAGCTGCATGATGTACTTCCTCCTCTTCCAACAACACATTATGGGGAATCAGAAAATCTTTTTCCTCATAAACAGAAATATCAGTAGGCAAACTGACCGTAAATATAGACCCACCACCTTCATTTTCAGTATATACTATCGTACCTTTATGTACACACACCAGTTCATGTGTCAAATGCAGGCCGACTCCGACACTACTACCCGAAAAGCTACTTTGCATAAAACGCTTAAATAACTCATTACGTTTCTCTTTAGGAATGCCTACACCGGAATCGGCTACCGATATGACCAACTGTTTCTTTGTTTCATCCACCGTCACGGAAAAAGTCACTTTTCCACCGCTGGGTGTATATTTGAAAGCATTAGACAACAAATTATAAGTCACTTTGTCCAAATAACCCTTATCGATAAACATCTTATAAGAAGCTACAGATGGCAAGAACTTGAAATCCATATTCTTAGACTCAGCAGCATCATTGAAACTCAAGAAGATTTCATACAAGAAAGCCATAACATCCGTTTCCTCCAAAGAAAGGGCCAGTTTATTATTCTGCATCTTACGGAATTCCAGCAACTGATTGATAAGACGCAACATACGCTGAGTGCTTTTATCCATGACCTTCAATGAATAAGCCATTTCTTTAGGGATTTTACCACCACGCTGCATCTTTTCCAATGCTCCTTGTATCAAAGTCAAGGGAGTACGGAACTCATGAGAGATATTCGTGAAAAAAACTAATTTATACTCTGTCAGCTGTTTCTCCACCTGTATACGATTACGCAAAGTATTAAAGTCACGCATCAGTCTGAAAGTGATATATAGCGCCACCCCTATCAAAATAGCATAAATAAAGAAAGCCCAAGTAGTTTTCCAAAAAGGAGGAACAACAATAATCTTCAAAACCGTTTCTTTATCTCCCCACACACCGACCCCATTGCAAGCTTTCACCCGCAATTTATAAGTACCGGGTGCCAGGTTCTTATAAGCTGCAAAATTCAACGAAGACGGTATACTCCACTCTTTATCATAATTATCCAACCGATACGTATATTTAGTACTATTCGTTCCGGAATAATCAAATGTAGAGAAATCTATGACAAAAGAATTTTGAAAATATTTCAACTCGATTTCATCTGTATAAATCAACGAACGGTCTAACGGAGAATCCACATCGCCCGGGCGCATGGCAATACCATTAATTCGAAGATTGGTAAAAGCTGCCATAGGAGTTACAGTGGAATTATTCACAATTTTGCCGGGAGTGATAACAACCAATCCATAATTAGAACCAAACATCAGTTTGCCATCCTTACTCACACAACCACTGTTCTCACTATAGACATTCCCCAACGCATATGCCGAGAAAAAGAAATTTTCAAAGGCATGTGTATCCGGATCAAAACGAGAAATACCATATTCCGTCGCAACCCAAAGTTTGCCTTCCCTGTCTTCAACAATAGATTGCACCATACTGTTTACCAGTCCGTTACTTCCATCATAATGCTCAAAAGTCAAGTTTCTGTAATCACCTTCTGGCATACACATACTGAAGCCTTTTCCTGAAGTACCTACCCATATCCGGCCTTTACTATCTTGATGGATACATTTTATTTCATTACTACGTAACTTACCGTTATTATAATTATAAGTAATATAGTTATCCGGGTCATTCATTAACGAATCAGGATTAAATATGTAAACTCCGGCACTGGTGCCCACCCATATCCATCCATTATTGTCTTCCTGTATCACACGAATCTGGCGCTGGCTATAAAAATTGTTCAAAAACCGCTTGAATACATACTTATCCTTTTCCTTCACCGCCAAATTCAATCCACCGCCAAAAGTACCTATCCACATTCTATTCTTCCGATCCCGGTAAAGAGTAAAAATATTATTATTCCCAATAGACAGAGGATCATCCGAGTGATAAGTGTACCATTTTCCGTCAATACTCAATCCGTTTCCACGGCTACCCAACCAAATACTACCATCAGCCCCTTCCTCAACAGCATAAATGTTAGAATCAAAATAACGACTGCTCTCTATCGTTTTCAAATGAGGGTCATAAATATACAATCCTCCACGACGGGTACCCAGCCAAATCTTATCATCAGGCATACGGTTGATCATACGCACGGTATTTGAACGGTCTGATAAAGTTTCATCTTCAGGAAAAACACGCTCAGCTCCTTCATTCAAGACCGAAAGACGAGAAATACCCGTATATTCCGAACTGACCCAAATACCACCGGCTCGATCCTCCATAATATATTGCAAGAAATTTGAAGTGATATGACTGAATCCATTAATATTGGATTCGAAATGCTGCAATTCATCAGTTGCCAAATCATAAGCAAACAAACCGTTACCATAAGTGGAAATCCAAACAATATCACGAGAATCATGAACGATGTGGTAACGTTCCTCATCTATATAATTTACTTTATCAGCCGGAATCAGTTGGAAAGACTTGACAAATCTGGTCTTGGCGTTGACATACCATACCTTACCTGTATGATTATAAATCCAGAAATTCCCCCGGTTGTCAATCTGAACTTGTCCTCTTGCTATATTCAGTTCCGTATCCCGGCTCACCTGATGAGTTCTCAAATTAAAGACATAACTGCCATCTTCCGTAAAAACGATCCAATCGTTTTGCAAGCGCATGGTACTATATACTTTACTACCTTCACCTAAACGGGTAACAATACGGCTATCCTCTCCTTCTCTCTTCAACGAAATTGTTCCTGTTCCCGAAAGAAAAAAAACATCTTTACCAAAAGACATCATCTTGAAGGCATCATGATTTTCTTCCACCAATACTGCCTTGTTCCCTACCACTTGAGCTATACCGTCATGGCTACCAATCCATATTCTTCCTTGCTCATCCTCAGATATATAAGTAATATTATTAGAAGGGAGATTGTTATTTTCTTTCTTGAAAACCACAGATGTAAATTCACCATTCATATAAGTCACTTTACGACACCCGTTTCCATCCTGCCACAACCAAACATTACCTTCACGGTCAGTCATCTTGTAACTATACAGTTGCTCATATTCCCCACAACCGGTAAAATCAACAAAACAATCTTTCTTCAGATCATAACAACTAAACAACTCGGCAGAAGTCGCAATCCATAAGAAACCATTTTTATCTTCTTCCAAATCGCGAATCCGATGGTCTATCAACGAAATTTTATTTCCACCCTCAGGACGATAAGTCACAAACGAATTCCCGTCATAACGACTAAGTCCATTCAGCGTTCCCATCCAAATAAAACCTTTGCTATCCTGATATATATACCGAATTGAGTTATTGGCGACCCCATCTCCCGTAGTCATATGAGTAGAACGCACCTCGACTGATGCGGCAATACTCTGACTGAAAAGAATAAAGAATGCCCATAGAGCATAGATGTGTTTTTTCATATCATTTATCACAGTGTTTTTGTCTTGCAAAGGTATAAAAAAAGAGTGTATCAGAATGAATCGATACACTCTTTTTTATTTTAATCCATATGGAAGACCTCGGGCAGCGGAATAGTAACCGGAGAGTTATCCGGATTCACTTCCATGATATCCGCCATATAGTCCCACCATTTCTGCACGATAGGATTGGCTCCCATATCTTGCGAAGACTCCTCTCCTTTAGTTTTCTGACAAGCAAACAGAATATTTGTATCCTTGTCCCAATAAATGGAGTAATCATATACTCCTCCATCGGACAACATTTTTTTTAATTCCGGCCAAATGGCTGCATGTCTCTTCTCATACTCTTTCTCGAAGCCCGGCTTCAAGAACATTTTAAAAGCTTCACGTTTCATGGTATTTTCCTCCTTTTTATAAAGTCCTTGTTTTTACTTATTTAGTTTCTCCATCCATTACATGGAAAATTGGTTCGGAAGTCTTTTGTTCCGTACGGTAATATTGCACGGCACTATCATTCATTTTAGGATGCTGCTTGTTCAGCAAATTAATCATCTCAGCACCCGCCCAAAGTACCGGTCCATAGCCGTGGGCAGCATACACATTGACCGGACGATAATAATAAAAAGCCGGATCAAAAGCCATACCTGTACCTACACAAGTTCCGTCCACCTGACCTTCCGCATTGATTTGGGTGGTAACGGCATGCCATCCCAACTGTGCCACCGGACCGTATGCCATAGCGTCAATCCATCCTTTATTGATAGCATGGGCAAAGCAATATACATAAATAGCCGTGGCCGAGGTTTCCAGATAAGAATCGTTACGATCCAGCAACTGATGCCAGAAACCTTCACCACTCTGGCAGGCAGCAAGACCACGTACATGAGCACGGAACAGCTCCAGTATTTTATCGCGCTGAGGATAATCCTCCGGCAACACATCCAAGACCTCACACATAGTCAACAACGCCCAACCATTGGCACGTCCCCAATGGAAAGCAGGATGATCCTGCATACCTTCCACCCATCCATGACGGAAAAGGTTTTTCCCGGGTACCCACATACGGTCCGCAAATTGAAATATCTGACGTACAGCTTCGCTCAAATACATTTGCTTTTTATCACCGGCAATACATGAATACCAAGCTACCGGCGGAATACCCATAAACATATCGTCCAACCACAGCGTATTATGTTGTGGACGGGTACGGGCAAATGTTCCATCAGCAAGACGATACTCCTTATTCACAATAAAATCCATATAATTATCAATCAACGGCTTAAGTTCCGGTGAATTTTCCTTCATCTGCACCTTGACCATAGCCGCACACACCGCCCCGGCATCATCCAATGCATGAGGAGTCAGAATTTGTTTCATCTGCGGATCTACAGTTCCATACTTTTCCAATACCTTACGGAAGTGCGGAGCAACCTCGGCCAGAAACTGAAAACGATCTGTTACATATTTATAATAAGCCTGATCCCCCGTAGCCTCAGCAGCAGCCAACATAGCTGAATAAGTCACCCCCCATTCATAACTTGCCAAACGGAAAGCACCTCGTTCCAGCTGTGCATCAGCCGTCATATTGGCATAATCCGTAATAACCTTACCTGTATTCTTATCAACGACACGAGTCGGAGTATTCTTTTCCAAATAACGAAGGACACGATCCATATCGGCCTTTATCTCCTCTGTAGTGAGCATACCGTAAGGCACTTTGTATGCAGGTTGCAACAAATGTAACGGCGTATTCGAATCATTCAGTACTTCTTTCTTCTTTTGCGCATTCGCACCCGTTCCAGCCAGCAGCAACAGAGCGCCCATCATGCTTAATGTTTTCAGATTCATGGTATATAGTCTTTATTTATTTTTAAATTCATAACCTCTAAATATCCCCTCTTTCAAGTCCGGTCCGAAATAAAAACCAGGCTGGGTAGGCTGGTTGTATGCCACATTTTGAGTAGCGATACTGATACGATACACCGGATCTTCCAAGAAAGTATGAAAACGGTATTCAGTCGGTATCCGCGACACATACAGACGAAGTGCCGAATTATCTTCCGTACGGAGCAGCACCTCCTCACGCCAATCACCTATTATATCTCCCTGCAAACAAGGATGGGACTTCGTACCATTATTTGAATCCGTTCCATCAAATATCATTAACGGACGACATACATCGTCTTCCCAATCATACTTGGTTATCCTGTTTTTATCCAGCAACTCACGAAGCAAATCTCCATCCCACCATACAGCCATATTGACTGAAAAGCTCTTGAGGTCAGGACGAATCACTTCACCTTTTATATTACGTACTCCTTTTGAATCGGATGACCACATCTCCACTCCCGGATTGCGCGGATCAACATCAGCAGCCATACACCGGCCTACATCTATACTACTTTTCACCTGAAACAGCACTTCACCCGTAGCCGCATTACGGAAAGTGGAACCATCTTTCTTATTTTCATGACAATCCCAAACCTGCAAGCCTTTTAATCTGGGAGCAAATTGTGTCAGATGCATAGCGTCTCCATGCCCCATACGGGTAGAATACAATCCTTTTCCATCATGATCAATGGCACAAGAACCATACATTATTTCATCACATCCGTCACCGTCCACATCGCCTACGCGAAGATTATGGTTCCCCTGCCCGGCATAGTCTCCACACCCCGGATTATTGCTGTCGAACACCCAATGTTGTTTCAAGTTCTTACCATCCCAGTCGAATGCCGCCAGCACAGTGCGGGTATAATATCCGCGGCACATCACCACACTGGGATGTACTCCATCCAGATAAGCCACACAAGCCAGGAAACGGTCACTGCGGTTGGCACGGTTGTCTCCCCAGTCGGTCAGCTTACCACGAGCCGGAACATAATCTATTGTTTTCATCGCTTCTCCTGTCAGTCCGTTGAATACGGTCAAGTATTCGTTACCGGTCAGAATACGTCCCTGGTTACGAGGTGTATTTCCGTGGGAATTTCCGTCTGTGATACCCGGTTCACGGTAATCAGCCTTGGCATCACCTATTATCTTTCCTTTTCCATCCTTTGTTCCATCAGAAGTCTTCATGACTACTTCTGCTTTACCATCTCCATCCAAATCAAACACCATAAACTGGGTATAGTGTGCTCCGGCGCGGACATTATGCCCCAAGTCAATACGCCATAGTTTTTCTCCGGTCAGGCGATAACAGTCAAAATAAACATTTCCTGTATAACCGTCATGTGCATTATCATGTGCATTGGAGGGGTCCCACTTCAAGATAATTTCATATTCACCGTCGCCGTCCACATCACCTATAGATGCGTCATTAGGACTATAGGTGTATTTTTGTCCCGAAGGAGTCACACCTTCCGCCGGTCTGTCCAGAGGAATATCGATATAACCTGACGGAGCATTAGCCGGCAAAGTATAATTTCCATTCAACTTACCTGTTTCAACCCCATTTATCACCGGTTTTACAGTATATACCGCTTTTTCATTACCTGAGTAAGTATCCCGGTAAAAAGTACCTGTAGAATGGGGGACTTCCGCTATTTTCTCTCCATTTCTATATACATTGAAAGAAGTATTGATCGGATCGGAAGACAGGTAACGCCACGACACCACTACGTCCAATGGATTTTCACGAATGGCCACAACGCCACGCCCCAACTGCTCTTTTTGCAGTTTGGAATAATTGTAGGCCGGTTGGGCAACCGTACCGGTTGCCACACACAGAGCTGCTAAAGCACTCCATAGTTTTTTTTGTGTTTTCATTGTTTATCTTGTTTCTCCTTGTAAATTATATTTTCCTCCACCACATTCTCCGCATTTACCACATTCTTCACAAACTTTGTCACTTCCCCCACAGTCACATTCCTTATTTCCACGTTTTTGATAGGAAGGCGGGCATCGCCTTTCAAATCATAAACAGCCTCGGTACGGTCGCAAGTCACACTATCCATATAAAGTCCGTTGATGAATGTAATGCTATCCTGATAGGTAGGTACCAAATCACGCCACTGGTAAAGCACATCCGTATCCACTTCGAGTACACGTTGCATCTTTCCCGCCTTCACATTTTTCATCCAGATATTTTCAATAAATCCACCACGACGATGATTGGTTTTGGCAAAGAAAAGACGGAATACAGAATCGGGAGCCGTACAATTGTGTATGTACACATTCCGTACACCACCAGACATTTCACTACCGATTCCCAGTAACGTATGTCCTTTCAAGATATCACAATGGCGTATCACAATATTCTCACAAGGAGTATTCAGACGCCATGCATCCTGGTTACGCCCTGCCTTTATAACCACAGCATCATCTCCCTGATCGAACACACAGTTCTCTATCAGGAAGTTACGGCTCATTTCCAAGTCAATTCCATCATTATTATGACCATGAGCCTTTACATCCAAATTACGTACGATACCACCATCACACATATAAAGATGTATCGTCCAAAAAGGACTCTGGCGAATCTTGAATTCATCCAGCAACACATTTTTACACCGGTTGAAATGAATCAGATGAGGACGAAGATGGTTTTCTCCTTTTGCCATCTGACGCTGTTCTACAGGTACATCGGTAGAAGCCATCGTATATAACTCTTTCAAAGCATCCATGTGAGGTTTAGGACGTTTGAACCAGATTTTCCAAGTATCCATGATAGGAGCCAGTGTCCCTTTTCCGGTAATAGCAATATTCTCACAATCCATAGCATACAGCAACGGAGAATAGTTATAACATTCCATACCTTCCCATGAAGTCATCACAGCAGGCAGATAATCAGAGGGATTATCTGTAAAGCGTAATATGGCATTTTCTTCCAAATGAAGATTTACATTACTTTTAAAATGAACAGGTCCTGTCAGCCATTCCCCTTCAGGAACAACCACACGACCTCCTCCGGCCTTATTACAAGCTGCTATGGCTTTGGCGATAGCTTCCGTATTCACTGTTTCCCCACCTTTCACCGCACCATAATCCACAATGGAAAAATCTTGTTCGGGAAAAACACATTCTTTGATGGGTTCCATAGCAAAAGGAGCATCGACAACTACCGTTTTATACTTTGGAGCCGGTGCCGTACATGATACGGCAAAAGCTACGGCCGCAATACCAGCCAAGGATTTTAAAAAAGTCTTCTTCATTTTATCAGTTGTTTTTCATTGTAATTTCTGTATGCACAAATATCCTGAATATCTTTGTTCACCCTATTTTATCCGAGGCATATAAAGGCATATCTGATCCAATACCACACCTTCATCCAATGCGGTAAAAATTAAACGATGGGAAGCTTTCCGTGCAACAGGAAGAATCATCCGGCGAACAGCCTGATTACACAAAACATTCTCCTTCCATTCTTCACTGCGTCCTTTAGTTTCATACGAAACAGCCTCCGTGGCACTTCCATCCAAAGAAATGGTAAAACGCAACCGTTCTCCTTCTACCGGATGATTAGGCAACAACCGTACTTCCACCTCGACAGAATCCGTTTCCCATGCAGCAAATTCAAAAGTCAGTTCTTTCTTTTTCTCCACCGCTACCGCCTTTCCTTCATAGCCCAGCCCTTCACAAATAACCGATGCCCCTTCAACACAATCAGCGCCATTCCATGTATAAACTGCCTGAGGTTTTTCAAGCAGCCCGGACGATAGTGCTTTTCTTTCCACCCGGTTGAAAACCAGAAGTCTGCGTGGTTGGAAATCCATCATACGGTTCCATTTTGTTGTGTTATAGGTTTTTGTCAATGAAACTATACTGTCATACGCCCTGTCACTATCCGCCCAATCAGCCTTTCCATGACGCGCCAACTGGGCTGTCAGCAATTTGTTATTCATTTGAGCAGCCGCCTGAACAGGATACTTCACCAACTGAAAATAAGTTTCTTTTTTCTGTGCAGGAAGCGCATGCCATTCCTGCTCCACCTTATCTGACAATTGTCTGTATGCGGCCAGACGTTCATTGATTTCCTGCTCACACCAAGGCAAATCACTGATCACTTTAAACTTAGGATCCTTCTCTTCCGTGCGGGTATTCCCCATAAATTCCGGCTTACGGATATAAGCCAAACGATAAGCTTCCTGCATGACGGGCTGTAACCGGTCAGCCCTATTTTTTCCAAACTCACGCTCCAGGAAATGACGTTGATGGGCAGCAACCCCCTGCTGCTTCACCGCTTCCAAGTTCCATGCCATATCCAGGAAAAGTTCTACCTGATATTCAGCCGGTTTAATATCTCCGACATTCAATATCCACATTTTCTGTATACCCCGCTCGTATGCCAAAGACATTTGCTGGTATACCAAGGAAGGATGGGCAGTTCCCAACCAAAGATAATCATGCGGACGCCCCCAATAGGACACGTGATAATACACTCCGTTTCCTCCCTTACGGGCACGCTCTTCCGCTGTAGGGAAATGACGGATATAACCATAATTATCATCACACCACATCAGCGTCACTTCATCGGGCACTTGCAGCCCGGCATGGTATACATCCAAAACTTCCTTATAAGGAATAAAGACTTGAGGCACCTGGGTCACATCCTTATTTACATATTTAGTCAACAAATCGCGCTGGTCCTTCAATACCTTGGTCAAAACAGCTTTTTGTTCTTCTATGGTCTTAGCACCATTCATCGCACCATCGTGTACGCCACGCATACCTAAAGTATACAGATTATCCAACTCTGCCACCTCCTTTACGCGTTGCTCCCAAAAAGACAAGACATGAGCACTGTTGTGAACATAGTCATACTCTCCCACTCCATCCCGTTTCCACTCACCATTGGTATTCCGCATCATCGGTTCACAATGAGAAGTTCCAATGAAAATACCAAACTTATCAGCCACTTCTTTGTTGCCCGGTGTAAAATAAAAAGGTACAGAACAGCCATGCATAGCCGGCCAGAAGGTATTGGCACGCAGACGAAGCAATAACTCAAAAATCCGCTCATGTGTTTTCGGACCGATTTGTCCTTTCACATCACTTGGTTCGTATGTCTGCCAGCTCCAAGGGGTAAGCCCCCAGTCCTCATCGTTGATAAAAATTCCCCGATACTCTACAGAAGGAGACTGCACATTCCGATAAGAAGCCGGTAGTTGAAAAATCTCTTTCTTTGCAGGCGTCGCATCTGCCCACCACTCCCATGGAGAAACGCCTATCAACCGTGAAAGTTCCATGACGCCGTATGCAGTACCACGCTTGTCACTGCCGGCTATAACTAATTTACCAGTGGAAGAAACGGTCAGCAGAAAAGCTTCTTTTTTATTTTTTATAGGAGACAAATCAACCCCTGCCTTATCGATCAAATTACTTTGTCCGATGGTTCCGACTATAATCATTCCTTTTTTACTTTCCGGAGTAACGATTATGCGGGTAGAAAAAACAGACTCCACATCACGATTGAGCAAATTCAAAGCTGTATGTACAACTTCTTCCTCTGAATTACCACAGGCAATAGTCACCGGTTCACCTGATTTCAAGATAAAAGGGTTCTGTCCATATACTGACAAAACAGCTAAAAAGAAAGCTAGAAAAGAAATGAGTTTTTTGTATTTCATAGTTTTTATTTTCAATATTGCAAAAATAAGACGAAATGGAATTAGATTCCATAGAATAAGATACAATAATATGGAAATTCGTCCATAAAGCCTGTATTATTTATCGTATTTACGGTGCTTTTTACACTTACAATAAATTTATAAAAATATAGGGAAGAGCATATAAGAATTTTCTCTTCCCCACATTAAGTATCAATTTTCGTATCCGGGATTCTGTTTTAAATTACTATTTTCATTCAAGGCTTTTTGTGGAATCGGGAATAAAATATGATAATCTTTTGCATCCATCCCATCCTTACGGGCATATTCTATATATTTTCCATGTCTGATTAAATCATCCCGTCTATGTCCTTCACAATATAGTTCACGTCCCCGTTCATCTAAAATAAAATCACGAAACGTATCCTTATTAAAATCGACCAGTTTTATTTCTGTTGCATTTGCCCGACGACGTATTTGATTAACCCATTCTATAGCCTCCTCTGACGGACCATTCAACTCATTCATAGCTTCAGCTTTTGCCAATAAAACGTCCGCATAGCGGAACATAATAAAATCATTGGACTGCCTTTCACCTTTCTGTTCCGGGTCTTCCGAATATTTCATCGGAGCAGCACCTGTCGCTTTGGGATGATCCACTTGTCTATAATCCACTTTATTCCCATCCGTATCCGTATAATACCGAACTATCGTTTCTAAACGTTTGTCTTGTTCTTCATATTTATCATAAAAAGTCCAAGGCATTTTCAAACCTCCCCAAATCGTTTTCAAATAAGTTCCCGCATATAATGG
The DNA here is from genome assembly GCF_040911965.1 of Phocaeicola sp. RTP21359st1_B8_RTP21360_211022. NCBI lineage: Bacteria > Pseudomonadati > Bacteroidota > Bacteroidia > Bacteroidales > Bacteroidaceae > Phocaeicola > Phocaeicola sp. RTP21359st1_B8_RTP21360_211022. Next base: position 51,105 of record NZ_JBDFXP010000030.1, on the reverse strand, counting down.
ACTCGATGGCATAACACAAGCAAACCATGTCCAAGCATACTTGGCATTTGAAGTAGTCTGCCCTATTACAAATATAGCTTCCTTATGAGTTACACCTTCATTATTTATATCAAAAACAGCTTTATAATCAGGCAATAATTCATAAGTGCCTAAGCCTATAATCTCATCAGCCACCTGATTGACTTTGTCAAACTGTTTGGCACCCATATATATCTTCATCAATAACGTCAATGCCGCTCCCTGTGTAAAATGCCCCCAATCAGCAGCCGATGGGACAACAGCCAAATCCCGATAGGACTCTTCAATTTCCTTTACCATATAAGAAAGCATCTCATCTTCTGTCGGACGAGAAGGTTTCCACTCTACAGAAACATCATTCGCCACTTTCGGATCTATGACAACAGGAACAGGACCGAATAAAGAATGCAACAATTGCATATATAATACTCTAAGTACTCTCAATTCAGCCATTCCTCTTTTCTTTTTAGCTTCGGCTATATCAGCTTTTTCCAAAGCATCAATGATTCGAGTGGCTTTAGTTACCCCTCTTTGATATTTGAAATAAACATTTTCCGGAGCTGTACAATCATTTGCCGTCCATAAGAATCGATCCTGCTGCCTCCAAGTATGTTCCCACGAAGTATTCATTTCATCAGTCGGCAACATATTCAGAATAGCTCCACAATTATCCATTCCCGACTGTATATAACTATCAGCCAATGTATTATATACACCTACAATAGATGCATCCAGTTCCGCCTCCGATTTTGGGAAACCATCCGCATCGATATTATAAAATTCTTCATGGTCCAGATCGAAACATCCGGTCATACAACTTGCGACAGCTACAGATAAAATATATTTTACAAATTTATTTTTCATGACTTTTACTATTTAGAAAGTTAAATCAATACCAAATGAGAATGTCCTTTGATTAGGATAAGAAGAATAACTATTATCCGTCTCAGGATCCGCTCCCGTATAATTGGTTATACAAAACAAGTTTTGAGCATCTACAAACAGACGCGCATTGCTAAAAATACCCCCAAAAGCTTTTTTAGGAAAAGTGTATCCCAATGTAATATTTTTCAAGCGGACAAAATCAGCAGGTTCCACCCAAAAATCAGTATCATTATAATACTTAGTATACAAACCTGACGGATACTTACCTTCAGGATTAGTACTTGACCAACGGTCTCGTGCATCAGTCGGGACATTATCACTATAACGGAAACGTTCTGCCTTCAAAAACTGCGAACGAGTATTATTGTACAGTTCACGGCCTATTTCACCATAAAAGAAGAAACTTAAATCCCAGTTTTTGTAATTTAATGTATTGCCAATACCGAAACTCAAATCTGGAGTTTCACGGCAAATTATAACTTTATCAGCATCATCAATCATTCCATCAGACTCACCGGATAACTGCTTGCGCCCATCTTTATCTAAAATATAATCACCATTAGCATCTTTCAACCAACCATTCAAATCTTTTATTTTTATGCTACCAGGTGCTGCATCAGACATGTGGGGGACATTCTCACCTATCTGAATAATTCCATCACTCACATATCCCCATTTCACATGTAAAGGATCTGTTGTCGTATTATACACTGACAAGATAGTATATGGATTTCTCTTTCTCCAACGATCTTTATAACTGGACAAATTCAAATCAGTACTCCACTGAAAATCTTTAGTACGGATATTTACGGAACTTAATTGCAATTCTACACCTGAGCTTTGTGTTTCACCCAAATTATCAGCTACTTCAGATACCGGATAATAAGATCCCACATTACGTTTATCAAGCAAATCACTAACAATTTTATTGAAATATTCAAATGAACCGGTCAAACGATTATTAAAAAATCCAAAGTCAAGCCCCACATTCCATTCCGTTGTAGTTTCCCATTTTAATTTACGATTAGCAAGTTGCTTTTCTGCCACCCCATTAACCACTGCATTTCCAAACACGTAGTTATAACCAGTTCCATAATAACCATAAGTGTTACCTCCGATTTCTGCATTACCCGTCTGACCAATACTTAAACGTAATTTCAAATTAGACAATACACTTTGTCTTTTCATAAATTCTTCCTCGATAACACGCCAAGCAAAAGCTCCGGATGGGAAGAAACCAAAACGATTATCTTTACCGAAACGATCACTACCATCAGCACGAAGAGTAAATGTAAACAAATATTTATCAGAAATATCATAATTAATACGTCCGAAATAAGACAAATACTTAGTAACTGTCTTAGAACTACCGACAGTCTTTGTAAGATCACCACCAGCATTCAAATTGTTAACTCCAAAAGCATCAGTCAAAAAATCAGAATTACCGGCCTCAATATATTCTTCTATAAATTTCTGATAGGCATAACCTGCCATTACTTTCAAAGTATGTCCCTTGAACAAATCTTTTGTATAAGTCAAAGTAGCATCCAACAAATAATCATTTTTCCGTAACTCTTTCGTATAAGCCTTTGAATTAGCCTCATAACCGGTCAACATTGTTTTAGGATAATATTGATTAGTACGGGCAAAGCTTGAATTGACTCCCCAACTCATTCTGAATACCAACTCCTTTGTCAATGTTACATTCCAAAAATTATTTATCAGATAACGATTAGTTATTGTTTCATTCGTAATTTCTTTCCATGATACCGGATTGGCATGATTAGGATGATCCGGATTAATCAGATACTTACCTTCATCATCAAAGATTGAAAGATATTTAGGATATAACAATGCATCAGAAATAACTCCTGCCTGACTATCAGAAGAAGCCGATACTAATTTATCATTTGAAATTTGAGTCCCTGAAACAGACATACCTGTTGTCAACCATTTGGCGAGATCAACTTCCATACTTAATCTCCCCATAAATTTTTCGGAACCACTATTATATACAACTCCTTTTTGTCCAAAATGCCCCAAAGAAAGCAAATAACGAGAATTATCAGAGCCTCCATTAATAGACAAGCTTTCATTATTAATGATACCGGTACGGGTCACTTCATCAAACCAGTCGGTTACATTTCGCGCATTCTTTAACTGGTCATCTGTAAATGCTATTTTAGGTTTACTAGTTACCGTATTAGGATCAACATTACCATATGGATAAATCTTATTATTATACTTCCAATCTTCAATAAAAAAATCATTAGACATTTGCATATATTCCTTTGCATCCATCATATCATAAGGATTAGCCATAGTCTGGAAAGAAGCATTTGCTTTAAAATTAATATTCACTTTACCTTGTTTTCCACGTTTCGTAGTAACCAAAATCACCCCATTGGCAGCACGAGCACCATAAATGGAAGTAGAACTAGCATCCTTCAAAACCTCAATTGATTCTATATCATTTGGATTAACCGCATTAATATCCCCTCCAGGAAAACCATCAATAACATACAATGGAATATTTTCTGCATTCGTTGAAGCAGAACCACGAATAACCATTTTATAATCGCCATCGGGAGCTGCTGAATTCTGACGAATAGACAATCCGGGAACACGTCCTATCAGTAAATTAGAGACCTCAGTAGTAGCTGTTTGTGGAACTTCTTCCATTTTTACGGAAGCAACAGCTCCTGTCAGATTAGATTTCTTGACACTACCATAGCCAATCACAACGACATCTTCCAACACTTCAGTATCCTCTTTCAATATAAAAGAGAACTGAGTCTTGTCGGCAACATGAACTGTCTGACTTTCATAACCGATATAACTAACTTCCAATATTGCATTTTCCGGAACATCCAAAGAAAAAACTCCATCCAAATCCGTTATAGTCCCCAAAGTGCTACCTTTTACACGAACATTGGCACCAATAATAGGCTCTCCTTTTGCATCAAACACCGTTCCATTAATTTTCTTATTTTCAAGCCCAACATTTATATTTGCTTTTCTATTTGAAAGTATAATACTTTTATCTAGAATTGAATAAGAAATACCTGTATCTTTGAAAATTTTATCCAATACTTTAAAAATCGTTTCCTTTGTAACGGTGACAGATACCAAACGATTTACATTTATCTGTTTATCATTATAAAAGAAAGTAAACTCAGACTGTTTTTCAATCTCCCCCAAGACCTTTTCTATGGTTTGGTTCTGAACTTCAATATCAAGCAACACATTTTGTGAATAGCTATCCGCCGCCCTCATTACTCCGACGGCAAATAAAAACATAATAATAAATAGTCGCATAAATAATGGAATTTTTTTTAAGGTTAACCAATGTGTTTTTACAACCCAAAACAATTGGGTACATAGATAATTTTGCATAAATTTGTATCGATTTAAAGTTTACAATTTCTGCTCATCGTCAAATAAGCAGGGATTTCTGAAAAGACTTTGTTTTATACGGGAGAATACGCCATTATTTTCCCGTATTTTTCTTTTGGTGGATGTTTGTTTCTCATATTAGCTTCAGATGGATTAATAAATTTCTATTTTACTCTTTTCTTGTGTACTATCTGTTGTTTCAATATAACGGAAACGAAGCCCGGAAGATATTCTAAAATGCTCCAAAATACGATCCAAACGTTGATGTATAAAAGTTCCAGTAAACGAATTTTCTTTCAATGCCGGATCTGTTATCACAAAATCCACATTGAACCGTTTGCTTAGCATACGTAACGCTTTTTCAATAGGAGTTTTATAAAGTATAATCTTACCCTCTTTCCAAGAAATATCCGACAGAACAGCCGCCCGTGAAACAAAAACCTCCCCTGATATAGAATTATAGGTAATCTTCTCACCAGGCAACAGATCCATTCGTTTTTTTCCTCTTTCTGAATCATATTGGAACTGTACTTTTCCAGATACCAAGGTGGTATTTACTTCATCCTCTTTTTCATAAGCTTCTACATTAAACTCAGTACCCAGCACTTGAATCTGAGTGTGATGAGGAGTCTGAACGGTAAAACGGCTATCCACATTTTTTCTAACAGAAAAATATCCTTCTCCTTGTAATATTACATTTCGTTCATTTTTAGCAAAACGAACGGGATACTTCAAATAAGATTCCGAATTCAGCCATACGCGGGAACTATCTGGCAAAACAATAGTTGTAATCATTCCCGGATTAGTGCGGACTTCAATAAAGCTCATCTCATCCTGTCTATCGGCATTATAATATAAATACAAAGTAGACAGCAACAAAGGTATGGCAAGAATAGCAGCGGCACGTTGTGCCCATCGCCCCCATTGTAGCTGTCGTTCCCTTCTTATCCTGCCTCTGACTTCCTTCAAGGCAGCCCGTGCATCAGTCCGTTTTAAGGTATCCATTGTTTTTGTGGCAAAAGAAAGATAATAAATCTGTTTGGCCAGCTTTTTATTTGCTTCGGAAGAGATAATCCATTTTTCAATCTCATCTTTCTCACTTAGAGTCACTTCTCCTTCAAAATAACGGAGTAAAAGCGCTTCATCTATTCGGGTATCTGAATTTATCATAATGTCCTTTTATAATAAGTCTAACCAAGATCAAAAGTTCCTAAACCAAAAACTGTTTTTTTTGAATTATTTTTCGAATAGGTACTTTCATGATTAAAATTATGTATTTTTGCAATAACATTTTCTTCTATAATCTATGGAAACCACAAATGATAATTTGATAGACAAGCAACTGTATATATCCATGCAACAGGGCAATAAGAAGGCATTTGATACTTTATTCATCAAATATTATGCTATGCTTTGTGCTTTTGCCCGCAGTTTTGTTTCATTAGAAGATGCAGAAGAAGTGGTTCAAGATACCATGTTACAGATATGGGAAAATAGAAAAACAAATCATATAGATTCTTCTGTTCATCATTATTTGTTCAAGGCAGTAAAAAACAAATGTTATACCTTAATGACCAGAAATTCTCTTCGATTCCAAATAGAAAATATACTCACTCCGGACATACAGGAACTATTCGAAGATCCTGATTTTTATATTATAGAAGAATTAACACAAAAAATAGAAAAAGCAATACTTAATCTTCCAGAATCTTATCGGATAGCTTTTGAAATGCACCGTTTCCAAAATAAGACCTATCAGGAAATTGCAGAAGAATTAAACATATCTTCCAAAACGGTAGATTACAGAATTCAACAGGCACTAAAACAATTACGGAAAGAATTAAAAGACTACTTACCCTTACTTCTATTCTTTTTTGCCCCTTAATAGGAACCCGTACATCCTATTATATCCTTATACCCTATCACTTCATAACTGATATGATGATAAGAAGTGTTTCTGCCGGGAATATATGCCTCTCCAAAAGTTGTGTCAATGTTCCCAACGCTTCACTCCGAAACAGAATAGTAGGTTCTTATCTTTCTGATTATGTTCTTCATACAAAACGCTCCTTTTTACAAAAATACAAAATAGGTGCGATAAAATATTACCCTATCCGTCTAAAGACATCTATAACCTAAGAATACAGTAATTTTTCTAACTCTATAGATTTCAAAGAGGCATATTTCTTATACAGATTTACAGAACAAGTTGGAAGACAATATGCTCTCATGCCCTCATTAACGATGATAATCATCTCATTAACAATGCACTATATTATGAGTGTATCATCTTTATGCTCTCATAAATGCCCTCATGCCCTCACTGTGTTTACTTTCTCACACAGACATATATTACTTATTATCAGATAGATACATTAACATTTATCTATTTCCCGAAAATCAAGAAACAGCCGTTTTTCAGGCTTTTTCTCTTCCATGTCATGCCCAATGCAGCCTTTACGGATTTATACCGATAGCACAAAGCATATCTCCCGATTATACGATACAAACATAGGGATGTAGTTACGCAAGGATAGGAACAGGTTTACATCAAAGTTCCTTCATGATTGCTCAACCAAACTACAGGGCCGACGCATTAAAAATTATTGTCCTGCAAAAGTTGTGACAAATAGTTTTCATCCCATCCCGCTTTTAGTCTTTTCAGATTCATACTTCCTTTTGTTGTTTTCTCATTCTTAAGTGTGGTAAGCGCCATCTTTGTTGCCACCGAAAAGTTTCCGGCAGCATTTTTCACCTTTTTACTGTAGTCTTCTCGAAAGGTAACATCCAGTTGCCAATGAAGATTATTCCCAATAGACCAATGCTGCCTGATGGCAGATGCAATCTTCTCAGGTCGGGTATTATCAAGTGAAGTTACATAGTATCTGACCTCTTGAGTATATTCCCCTATTGCGACTATTGTTCTTTCCGACTTTATCCTTACAACAGACTTCAACCCCACAAGTTTCTCCTTGAACATTTTCTCCATTATAGATCCATAACTGACTACAGTACAGTTTCTTTTCTCAATCCTTCCATGTCCGGCATTTTTCCGACACATGCCTGATGACTCTATTGATTATTTCATCTCTATCCTGATAATCATCAATGATTTGTTTAGCCGGTTGATAATTTTTTTCTTATTCTCCTTTATAGCGATAATATAATTTGCATCATGCTCAATAATGGTCTGGGTTATATCTTTCTGGCATCCCATCGCGTCAATTGTAACAATACAACCACTTAGTTCCAAAGAGTTAATCAACAATGGAATAGCTGTAATCTCACTGCTTTTGTCATCTACTTTCACCTGACCTAAAGAAATTCCATTAGCGGCAGACCAGGCGGAAACCATCCATAATTTGAATCCTTCTTTTCCCCTAGTATGTTCTCCATCACATTGGCTTGGACCACGCATGAGCTTGCCATCTATAGCTACAACGCCTTTCACCTCCTGACAGACTTGTTTTCCCAATTACGGAAGATCAACTCAAAATAATCGGGCTTTATCATACTGAAGAATCTGTTAAAAGTATCATGACTGGGGATGAACTCCAGGCTAGGTATGCGACTCTTGAAAAAAGCAATTTTCGCATTGCCAAATTCCTCAATCTCATTCCAGGATTGGGCGCCACAGATTACAGCAGCAATGGATATATAGATAATAGTTTCCATTTTATGGACTTTTTTGCGGTTCATCCTAGGATCTTCTATTTGTTTACAAAGGTCAATTATACCAATTTTCATGTTAGTTTATGTTTTAATATATCTTATAAAGACAAGAAAAACAATCGACATAATCAAATAATAACACATTAATAATCAACAATATAACAAATAAATAACAAGGAATAATATAGTAAAAAATATAATGCATCTGCCATAACCACGGATGTGATTAAGTCTAGTCACCTTTGTGGTTAACTTTAACCACTATTGTGGTTAGACTTAACCACCTAGGTAGATAAGCAATTACAAACATATAAAAAGTAGGAAAAGAAAAGAAATAAGAGACAGGGAAATATGCACACATAGACTACCACCAACTCGATTCACAAGCCATGCAGCTGCTTTATAAGAACGAACGTTAGGGGGTGAATGATGAAAAAGAGTAGGGTATTGTGGCAAAACAACACCGAATTTGAGCAAATTTTGCCTTTGGAGCAGTTTTTCAAATATCACTTTTCTTCTGCTACTTCAGAGAAGAAGGAAGAAGGGAGACCGCTCATGAAGATTTTCAATTACCCGAAAGGACATACGCATAAAAAGAACTATAAATCAACAATATAAATTATTCCAGACGCATTCTCTGCAAGCTGAGCATTCCCCCAAAAGCCAGCAATAAAAGTACTTTGTATCATGCGATAAAGTCTGAATAATTTATTTTTAAGCATCGGTGTTAGTGAGGGCATTGCCCTCACTAACACCGATGCTACCACCACTAATAAGCAGTTCATTATAAATAAGTTATGGCAAAAATGAGGGCATGAGGGCATTTTCGCGTCCAACTTTCTATTATTTTTTGCCATGTTCCAATAAATTTCTTCAGATGAACCCATTTTTGCCTGTTACTGATTATTTCTAATAAGGTATCTCATAAATTATACTTTATCCACATCAACCATCGACATAAATTAAGAAACAAAAGATCATAAAATCCTTTTAGGAGAGAACAAAAGATGAAAAGTTTCTGTATTCCCCTCTGTGACATACCTACTTAAAAACAAAACATTATTCCAAAAGAATTCGCTGAAAATACAGGAAATAAAAAGGAAATCAGTAACTTTGTATGTTATCATTTAAAAACAAAAAAGTATGGGCAATAAGATTTATCCTATCGGTATACAGAATTTTGAAAGTCTCCGCCTGGATGGCTATTTCTATATTGATAAAACAGCATTGATTTATCAATTGGTGAAATCCGGACGCTATTATTTCCTGAGCCGCCCACGCCGCTTCGGAAAAAGCCTGCTTATCTCCACTCTGGAAGCTTATTTCCAAGGGAAAAAGGAACTTTTTCAAGGACTGGCTATGGAAAAACTGGAAAAGGACTGGACAAAATATCCCATACTGCACATTGACCTGAATACACAGAAATATGATAGTCCGCAAAGTTTGGAAAGCAAACTGAACCGTACATTGGTAACCTGGGAAAAGCTATATGGAAGCGAGCCTGCCGAAGATTCCTTGTCCATGCGTTTTGAAGGCACCATTCAGCGCGCTTATGAACAAACAGGCCAACGTGTAGTGATTCTGGTAGACGAATATGACAAGCCCATGTTGCAAGCCATCGGCAATAAAGAATTGCAAAATAGTTTTCGCGAAACACTTAAAGCATTCTACGGAGCATTGAAAAGCAAGGATGGCTGCATCAAATTCGCCATGCTGACAGGAGTAACTAAGTTTGGAAAAGTAAGTGTATTCAGTGATCTGAATAACCTGGATGATATTTCGATGTGGAATGAATATATAGAATTATGTGGCATCAGCGAAAAAGAAATTCATAAGAATTTGGAAACCGAACTTCATGAATTTGCAGATGTACAGAAGATGACCTATGACAGCTTCTGCGAAAAACTAAGACAATATTATGATGGCTATCACTTCACCCACAACTCCATCGGCATGTATAATCCGTTCAGTCTGCTCAATGCTTTCAAGCGCAAGGAATTTGGCAGTTACTGGTTCGAGACGGGGACTCCTACTTACTTGGTGGAACTGCTAAAAAGACATCATTACAATCTGGAACGGATGGCACACGAAGAGACCAATGCCCAAGTGTTGAACAGCATTGATTCGGAGTCAACCAGTCCCATTCCTGTTATCTATCAAAGTGGATATCTTACTATAAAAGGATATGATGAAGAGTTCGGTATCTATCATTTGGGCTTTCCAAACAAAGAAGTGGAAGAAGGGTTCATACAGTTTCTTGTACCTTATTATACCAGCATGAACAACGTTGAATCTCCATTTGAGATATAAAAGTTTGTCCGTGAAATACGTTCCGGCGACTACAATTCTTTCTTCCAACGCCTGCAAAGCTTCTTTGCAGACACTACATACGAGATTATCCGTGAACAGGAACTGCATTACGAGAATGTACTTTTCATCATCTTTAAGCTGGTAGGTTTCTATGTCAAAGTGGAGTATCACACCAGCAGGGGCCGCATAGACCTCGTTTTGCAGACAGACAAGTTTATCTATATAATGGAGTTTAAACTGAACGGAACAGCGGAAGAAGCCTTACAGCAGATTAACGACAAGCATTACGCACTTCCTTTTGAAACAGACGGACGAAGACTGTTTAAAATAGGAGTGAACTTCAGTGCTGAAACACGGAATATTGAAAAATGGATTGTTGAATAATGATTCTGTCATTTCTATTATTTTGAATATTAGTGAAGAATCTGTAAACAATAAAAGAGTTGTTGTAAACAGATTCTTCACTCATGTTCAGGATGATAAGCTATACAATGATATCATCAAACAGATACGAAAATATCCTATCTCATACCATCCACCGGAATCACTTCCTGCATATAAATGGCATCCAGACTCCAAAGGGCGGCATCATTGGTACTGATACTTGTACATTCATCCAAAGGAGCGGGAACTTCCGGCGGAAGAACAGTTTCTATACGGAAAGGTGGAGCCGGAGTATGTTCCAAGCGGGAAAACAAATCAGTCCAAGCCTCTTCCGCCATTTTTGCATTACGGGTATGATAGGCTGCATATCCCAACAAACGGGATATACGGAAACGATTTTTCCTTAACTCCCATGCTTTCTGCTTATAACGGGCGGCAAGATCAAGCCATGCCTCATTCCATTCGGGATAATCAACCATACGGATCATTTCATTCATGACTTCAAAACCTCCCATGATGGTCATCAAATGATTTGTACTTTCTAACTTGGGATCACATTCGCTGGTAATAATCCCTGTAGCCGGATCATAACCTAAAGCCAACGGACCTGTAAAGATACGGTTGGGCAGTGCCACAATACTTTTCATCCCGGCTATAATTTTGTCACGGTAAACCGTATTGCCGGTACGTTCCCATTCAGTCATCCAGTTTCCGGCGTATGCCAACCAGTCGGGACCGATGCGGAGACGTGCAGGTGCCGTACAAGGATACTGACTGCGAGGTTGCGCCAGACGCATGGGGTCCAGCGTGTACAGTTTCTGATCGGCATCTTTTACTTCGGTCATTAAATCACCGCATCGGTCGTCCGTAGTAAGATAATAGTAGAAACGATTCCAGGCAGCCTGACTGATCCGTGCTTCTTTGGCTCCACATCCCCAATGACTGACGTTGTGCCGGCTACCCAATCCTGCATTCGGACCGATATGATACACATCCACTTCCGCCGTATGACGGGTCATAGCTTCTGCCATGCGCCAGATATCAGCACGTCCGGTACGCAGGAAATTATACCATAGCCACATATTAGAAGCCAGTTCCGTGTTATCCCATGCAAAACCTCCGATGTCATAACGCCAGGTATGGCGGACAGGATCGTATGCATGCATCACATCCCCATAATTCCAGAAACCATACCATTTATTTTGTTCTATCGCTTTTTGATAGAAGCTGATATAAGCATCCAGCCTGTCTTCCACCCGGGCACGGAAAGGAGTACTACGATCGGGAAGGCTCCAAACACCAAATGCCTGCTTGGCATGCAAATAGTCAGGTACAGGCATCAGCACTCCCGGTCCGGCAAGTTGTTTAGCTTGTTCTGCAAAAGCTTTCTTTCCGCTATAACCACCCTGAGGTATCAAGGTAAGAGTCGTTGTACGGGCAATCCCGTAAGGGGTGCTCATTCCTTCTTGCACATCTTCGTAACTGGCATTCAAGTCATGGGCCACATTATCATAATGGCGCAAGTCCATCGGTTCAGCATCCGGACTCCATATCCATGCGGTAAGAGCAGCCACCGGAGTTTTTGCATCCGAGATTTCAATAGAAGACGGATAAGACTGCCAGAAATCATGCAACTCAAGCCCCATGCCTCCGGTTATATCTCCGGCAAAGGCATAACCCTCACTACGTGTACCGGAAAAAGTACCTATCCAAGGATTATTGTCATTGGCACGTTTACGGATTGAAAATGCATCCGCTGTCAGTTGGGACAGACGATAACTGTCCCAAGAAGCCCAATGATCAAGCAAAGCACGGTTCTTTTCGTCAAAAGCTTCATAAGAAGGAATGCGTTTTCCTTCCATCTGCTGTTGCTGTAATGAAGATTCTCCATTTCCGGTTTTACCCAATGTAAGTATGCGTCGTCCCACCAAAGGCTGAACGGGCTCGCTCCAGACTCCACCATCGGCACAAGAGAAAGCTACATGGCGATTGTATAAAGCCTCACGCATAGGAACGTCAAAACGAACTCCCAAGGCGCGAATGAAATCTTTGTTCTGATCTCCGTCATATACAAAGCTATGCACCATTTTCACTTGCTCACTGCCACCATAAAAATAAAGCCGTACCACAAAGGGCAACCACTCACGACCATTCGGACTTTTGTGTACCCCTTCCAATTTAACAAGCGCACGCACAGAACCGGCACGCTCTACAGTCACAGATTTCAGTTCTCCTATATAATTAGTGAAAGAAACTTGAGAAGTACTTTCAAGTACCGGTTCGCTTTGCGTATGGCAGATAAGCCTAGCCTTTTCTCCTACTTTCACACCTTTATATAACAGACTATCTATCAAAAATTCGCCTTGACGAGGTATATATGCTGAAATGACTCCGGTAGAAATATGAATACCCTGTGATGTTTCTGCCACAGAAACGGACTTCTTTTTATCTGTATCCGGCAGTTTGGATTTCGCTTTAGATTTCTTTACCGCCTTTTCCAGAGTCAGTTTTTCTGTTCCGGCAGGAATAACTCCAGCTATTCCTCCCCACTTTACAGAACCATCTGGCCAATAAGCCAAAGTCCAGGTATCAATAGGAATATCCTCACCACTTTCTGCAGATAGCCGTAACTTGTTTTCCGGAAAAACTTCCCCTTTATCAAAAGGCACTCCGAAACTTACGACCTTATCCTGCCGGGGAGTCTCACCAATCCATTGCAAGGGAACAGCAGTCGCCTCTTGCGATGAGCATTCATAACTGAAATTTGTAATACGAGTACGCGACAAAGTGGTACGAAAACCAAACCAGCCTTCCCGTAACGGTTCAGCATCCCTGAAGTCCACCAAGCGCTCACCGTCTATGTAATAACTAACCCTATTGTTCTCGTTGGTAATCTTGATGTGATACCAATGATTCGGCTTCAGCAAATGTCCGGCATCCGTATATTCCTTTAGAATAGCAGGACGGGCTTTAGGATTTGTAATACCCGACTCATCCCCATCATAACGACGGAAACGTGTAGTAGAGTTATGATTGCCACCATATCCCAAATAGTAAAGCTGTAAAGAATAACAATTCAAAAATATACCGCTACGCCATTTTTCGCGCTTCCATAAATTATCGGGATATTGAGGGTCTGATGCCATCCAGAAGCAGTTCAAATCACTCAGACGATCTCCATCCGACTCCACCACCACACATGCATCATATTCAATGGTCACTTTTCCACTCATCTTCTCTTTTCTCCAAAGAGTCAATCCTTTGGGAGATACTATTTCAGCGGTATCTCCCTGAAACGTCACTTTATAATCAGGCGATTCCGATTCAACCTTCCAGTATTTAGTAAACTGACGGGAATTTAAACCGGAAACCCTATTATCCTGTGCCTTTGACGTAAAGACAACTAATAGAAATAAAAACAGAAACAGATTTTTCATACGATGTTGTTTTGTTTTCATTTACTTTAAAAAGTCTTTTAACGGACAGTCCGTAGCTTTCAGCCCGTCAGCAATACTCCGGGCATTCATACGGGCACCTTTCAAAGAGGTATGGGTATGGTCATGATTGAAATACGTTCCTACTACACGCAAACCTTGATTGTATCCCATATCCTGGAGCTTGTCTCCTGATATTTTATTCAAATCTATAAAATAAGCCCCGGCCGCTTCTGCCGCTTCACGCGTCCATTTACCAAAAGAACTGGTATTGCGCTCTATCTCACCATTATCAAACTTATTGCGGGGTGTATGACTCAGGACAATAGGAACAGCTCCCTTTTCTTTTACATCCATAATAAACTTACGCAAATACCAGCCGAAAGAATAAACCACTTGATAGCTGCCGGTTTTCTCCATTTTGAAGACCTTGCTTTCATTTCCTGAACCGGGTAATTCCGCACGCGCTTTCCCTGTGTTTATGTCACCTGCATCATTATGTCCGAATTGTATCAAAACAAAATCTCCCGGCTGAAGTGCATGATAGATTTTATCCCAACGCCCTTCATCTAAATAAGTACGCGCACTGCGGCCCGCTTTCGCATGATTCTCTACAGAGATCCTTTCCGTGTCAAACAGTTCGTGAATAACACTTCCCCATCCCCACATACCCTTTTCATCTTTATCGGCATTCTTCACAGTACTGTCTCCCACCGTAAACAATACAGGATTCCCCTTTTTACGGGTAGCCCCCGTAACCGTATCTTTTTCTACCGGTTTCAAATAACGAGCCAGTTCCAACCCTTTATAATTACGGATTCCTTCGGCTGCTGATTCTGCATTGACACGTGCGCCAAAAGCACTTGTGTGAATGCGGTCCAGATAGAACATATACTTTACTTTTTCTTTGCCGAATTTCTCAAATTTGCGTGCCGAGATATCATTCAGATCAATAAAAGGAACTCTCGCTTTTTTAGCTACCTGCTTCGCCCATAATCCAAATGTCTGATTTACCCGGGTAATAATAGTGCTGTCTGCATCTTCCCAAGCGTTGCGAGGAGTCAGGGACATCAAAATAGGATGAGCGCCTTTTTTCTTCACATCATGAATAAAACGACGCATATATTCCCCATACGTATATACGGTCTCTTTTGCTCCTGTCTCTTTAATAGTCACATTCAGACTGTCTTTGCCAATTCCCGGAATAGAGGCACGGGCACGGCCACTATCGTACGGACCATTGTCATTATGTCCCAATTCTATGATAACCCAGTCACCTTTACGAACTCCTTTCAAGACATCAGGCCATAACCGGTTATAAAAAGTACGGCTGCTGGTTCCTCCCAATGCGTGATTTTCAACGGTTATCTTATTTTCATCAAAATACTCGTGTTCAAAATATCCCCATCCCCATTGACCGTTATTTCCATTGCCCAACGTACCGGTACGCATCGTTGAATTTCCAACAAGGAACAACACCGGATTATCCCCTTTCCGGCTGGAACCTGAAACAGGACGGGCGGAACGCGCCACATTCAAACTATCAAGTGTATTATCAACGACTTGATTCACATCCTTCATCGGAGCAGCTATTTTATTTTGAGCATGTGCTCCCAATCCTACTCCGGCAGCTAACAAAAAGCATAAACAAAGTTTGTTTCCTTTCATGACATTTATAGTGTTTTTCTTTTATTGCATTTCAAATTTCTCACAAAAATAAGATGAACGAACAAACCGGAGAATAGAAATTCATTCATTTTCCTGTTTATTCGTTCAACCAATAGTACATATATCCTAATCAGAGTAGCGACAAGGCTAGAAACTAGGGTGCGGCGGTTGGTTATACGCTACATTCTGCCAAGCTATCGCCAACCTGTACTGACGGTCATTCATCCATGTGGCACGTCTGTCCACAGCCGGTATGGTAGTAGAATAAATACGTAATTCCGTCTGGTCTTCGGAAGGCCAAATGACCTCTTCTCGCCAATCTCCTAAAATATCACCCGACAAACACGGATTACCTTTTGTTCCATTATTGGAAACAACTCCCTCGGCTTTCAATAATAAATCTGTACTTTCCGCATTCCAATTCCATTTACTGATGGAAACATGATCCAGTAATTCCGCTAAGGGATCAGCGTCCCAATAAATGGTAAAATTACAGGAGTCAGGCTTTCTATTACTGATTATTTCTCCGGTATCCCCTCTTCTCAAACCTCCTATATTGCACCAACACTCTGCTCCATCATAACGCGGATCAATATCAGCAGCTACTCCACGACCGGCATCTTGTCCCAAACCATCCTGCCAGATAATTTCTCCGGTCGCTCCATCAAACATAGCTACGGCAGGAGTACGCTTTACAATTTCATTATCGCCTTCATTTTCATGCACGCCAAAAACCTGCATACCTTGACGGGAAGGAATAAAACGTCCGGCATGTAAAGCATCACCGTGACGCAAGCCCGTAGTAAACAGTCCTTTACCATCATGGTCTACAGTCATAGCCCCCACACAGATTTCATCACAACCATCACCATCAAAATCCGCTACGGTCACACTATGATTTCCCATGCCCGAATAGGCCTCCCACCCCGGTGCCGCACTATCAAAAGTCCATGTATGTTTCAATGCCCCGTTTGTAAAAGTCCATGCAGCCACCACCGTCCGTCCGTACCATCCTCTTACCATGATAGGTGAAGGCGTTTTTCCATCCAGAAAAGCTACTCCAGCTGTAAAACGGTCTGAACGACCACCAGTATTATCATTACCACAATTGCCACCGACACCTCCCCAACCATCCAAGGGATAACGGGTTGGAATATATTCTTTCGAATCCAGTTCTTTTCCGGTACGTCCCTCAAAAACCGTGAGGTATTCCGGGCCATTTACTATCTTACCATACGTAGGACTTTTTTTATCCCATGTCCTCCAGTCGGCTTGGGCATCTCCTATCCGATGTCCCAGCCCATCGACAGTACCATCTCCTGTCTTACAACAGATTTCCGCACATCCATCTCCATCAAAATCAAAAACCAAGAAATTAGTAGTGGCTGCTCCGGAACGTACATTCGGTCCCAAATCAATACGCCACAATCTTCTTCCATCCATTTTATATGCGTCCAAATAGGTATTACCGGTAAAGCCACGTTGTGGCGGTCGCTTTGAATTAGAAGGAGACCATTTTAAAATAATCTCATACTCTCCATCACCATCCAGATCACCTACACTACAATCATTAGCTGTATAAGTGAATGATTCACCTGCTATTTCTCCGTCCTCCGGTTTACAAACAGGAATACTTAAATAAGGATTCCGTTTCTCTCCCTTCAAACGGGTCCAGGTAGCGACTTCCCCGGTAGTTGCTTTTAAAGTCCAACGATTATCCACCGTATAATCAACCGTACGGTCTAAAAAATCGGAAGTCCGATCTATCGGTTCTTTATTTAATTTTACCTCCGCACCTCCACCGGAACTACGGTATAAATCAAATTGTAATCCGGCTGCATCCTCCAAGGTCATGCGCCAGCTAAAATACATTCCTTCCTCTGTAGGAATTCCAATCAATCCTCTTGAAAGCTTTTCTCCACTATAAGGTTGGGAGAAAGCGAATATGCTTCCGACAAGCAGAAGCATATTCATCATAACCCAATGTTTCATCTAACAATTTATAAAACCTTAATACAAGCGGGGAGTTTCCCCGCCTATCTACTTAAAAAAGAAACTCCTGTCTATCAATCTTTACCTCTAAAAAATATCCACATCTCTATTGCCACAAATTCTCTTTAAACTCAATTTCAACAATGCGTAACTCGTGATTGGTTTTATCGCCATTTTTTGCCTTAAACAAATCCAATTCACCCGCAGCAGGCGCAGCAACCTCTACAATTTGTCCGAAACCGTCACCTTCCTTGCTGGCACCTTTCAAACGAATGGTTATCTCATTTGTCAATACAGGTTTTACATTCAGGTGGATATATCCCAAACTCTTTTCAGTCTCACCACTCCAAATCAGTTCATCACCTGCATATATTTCCAAAGGATAGCTACGCAAACGCCAACCGGTAAGTTTCATGCAAATTTCATCCACACGGGCCGCACGTTCCAAACTATAAGTTATCCATGCACTGTTCAGTCTGCCATCATTCTTCCATTCACTCAATTCATTATCATCGAAACTTTTTATCGTTTCATCCTGGTTGGCTCCGGCAACCGCCGATAAGATATTCACATCGACTTTCGTATCTTTGTAAGAAGGAGTCAACGGAGTTTCTCCACGGGTCAGCCTGCCCTCCAGTTCATCTCCCGGAATATAGTTACTCAAGCCATTCTTCACTTCAACCGGTGCGGAAGAAAGACTGATTTCGGCAGATTGCAATCCATCAGCCTTGGCTGTTATACGAACTGCTCCCGGAGTCGTAAGAGAGCGTATCAAAGCCCGGTTGATTCCACATTCTACAGGCAAATCTTTTGAAAGAATATAATTATCTTTGCCCTGTGCTATTCCACCACGCCATTCAGCCGGTCCCTCTACGTCAAAATGTATCAGATCATTAGCCAGCGGGCAACGTCTGCCATCTTTATCCATCACTTCCACTTGAAGCAATACCATATCAGCTCCATCCGCTTTCCAGCCTTTAGGACTTTGAATCACACTAAGTTTAATCTGTTCCGGCTTGCCGGCAGTCTGCAATTCAGCGCGGCAACATTCTTTTCCATTCTTATCATACCCTACAGCTTCCAACTTGCCCGGAACAAATGCCACATCTTTGAAAGTATACAAGAAATGATAATCTCTTTGACCGTTTCCTAAAGATTTACCATTCAGGAACAATTCCACTTTTTCTGCACTGGATACCACATAAACAGGTTTAACCACATCTTCTTTATAGTTCCAATGACCAACGATATGAATACGGGGATTCTCTATATCCACCCATCCGTCCCACATCACCTGATGTGCATAGAAAGGATCTTTAGGGATACGCATGGCATCTGTCACACCACTACGACGATAATTCTCCACACCACGATAATGTGTATTCGTATCCGAGAAGATGATTTTCACACCTCCTGAGCTGACACGGTCACCTGTACCCGGGCGTTCACGCCAATAATCAAACCAACGAATCACATTCTCAATAGTAAAGGAATCCTGATTGTGATTATAAGCACGGGCATCCACCTTTTTCTGGACCTTATTAGTCATTGCAGAACGGAATGAATTATTTCCTTCCCCATTTTTATGATATGGATAAGAATATTCATCCCAATATTTGCGCAGACCTTCATCACGGCAGTATTCCATGGCCCACATCGGATGATGTTTGCTCTTATTGATATAAAGCATCTCGCCACCATATTCGGCTTCACGAATATCAAGCATTTCACGGGAACCGATGGCACGGCCTCCATGAGGGTCATACTTATCACGAATCGCTTTCATTTCTATCATGTGTTCACGACTGATTGATTCGTTTCCACATTCATAGAATAAAATACTCGGATTATTACGGTTGTAAATAATGGCATCACGCATCAATTCTGTACGTTGTTCCCATTGACGGCCTTCACGGTCCTTTTCTGCATCACCGGCCTGCATCGCCTGAATCAATCCGACACGGTCACACGATTCAATATCCTGCTTCCAAGGGGTGATATGCATCCAACGAACCAAGTTGGCATTATCTTCCACCATCAGACCGTTGCTATAATCACTCAGCCATGCAGGAACACTCATACCGACTCCCGGCCATTCATTACTGGTACGCTGTGCAAAACCTTTCATCTGAATCACCCGGTCATTCAACCAAATCATTCCTTTGCCGAAACGAGTTTTACGGAAACCGGTACGGGTAGCCACTTCATCTACTTTTCTGCCATCCACCCATAAACTGGTTTTTACTGTGTACAAATATCCGTATCCCCAACTCCAGAAATGAAGTCCGTCTATTTCTGCTGAAGCTTCCAAAGTCGCAGTTTCACCCGGTTTTACTACCGTCTGAGTACCCTCAAAACTTTTTATGCTTTTCCCGTCACGATCAAACACTTCAACCTTATAAGCGACTTTCTTATCCCGATTATATTCATTTTTTATTTCAGACTCCGCATGAACCACAGCCTTACGAGACTTCACACGGATATCTTCCGCATAGATATAGACACCGGTCGTTTTTAAATTACTATACAAGGGAAGTGTCTGATAAAGTTTATCAGTAACATGAAGCCATACATTCTTTGGTATACCTCCATAATTGGCGTTGAAATTACGGTCACTCCATTGATATTTGGTGCCGGTAGCACGTTCCTTATAATTCCAATTGTTATCAATGCGGACCGCCATTACATTCTCTTGTCCATATTTAATATAAGGAGTCAAATCGAAACCTACAGCCATCGCACCATTTTCATGCAAGCCGATATATTCGCCATTGATATAAAAATCAGCTCCTTGACGAACCCCTTCAAATTCAACAAAGACTTTTTTGTTCTTGCTATCGGCAGGCAGACGGAAATGTTTACGATACCACATCACAGTATCTGTCAGTTGTTCTATACTCAAACGAAAAGCTTCATCTTCATTAAAAGGACGGGGTAATGTTACTTTCTTCCAATCCGTATCCTGGAAACGTACCTCTTTGGCTTCCGGTGTATCGCCAACATAAAGTAACCATTCAGAATTAAAATTGTATTTATCACGGACAGATGATGCTGCCGCAATCTGACTTATTCCTATAAAAGTCAATAAAAATAAAAGAATTTTGTTTCTCATAGCTATCTCAAATTGTTTGTTGCAAAACTAGCATAAAGTCCTCTTGCCTACCATAGAATAAGATACATTTATATAGAAATTCGTTCAAAACGAAATTTCAGGGTATTCATGTTGCGCATATTCACATATTGCATTAATACTCAACATATTACACAAACACCCTGAAACATTTATTCTATAGGTTGCAACATCAGGACTATATAATTCATTGCTTCACCATAGCCGGAGTCAACGTTACAGGTCCCAATAGCCCTGAAGATTTTGGTTCCCAATCAGAAGCATCAAAGATACCATTTTTCACATTTTCCTTTTTTCTTGCAGACATATTTACATTATAGAAAATCTTCCAGTCCACTCCCTTCTTATCCATATAAGCAATTCGATTCGCCATAGAGTTGGCTACTCTGACAACTAACTCATCCTGTCCTTTGAATTTTTCAGCAGGGATATACAATTGATAAGGAGAGTCAATCACTGTACCGATATAATCTCCATTCAAATAGACAGATGCATTTTCCGCTACAGAGCCAAGATCCAATTTGATCACATCCGCTACAGGCACCTTATTTATAGTAGTCGTATAAACGGCTGTTCCAGAAAAAGATTTATATTCATCCCCTACAAAATCAGTCCATGAGCCCAAACTGTCAACCGTTATAGAAGCAGGAAGTTGAGGACCTCCTTGAACAAAAGAAACAGTCCAACTGCCGGAAACAGGATTTGGCTCACCTGCATTTTGATAATAAGCATAGGCATCTCCTGTAAAATTCTGACTGGAAGTTGATACAATGACAGTTTCACCCGGATTCAATTCCAGGTAAACATCTGTTTGCCCGTCATTGCGTTTCATAGCAGCCAAACCACTGGCACCAGTCATCGGATTGAAAATCGCCGCACTCCGAGCTTCTGTACGAAGTGGAATCCAATCCTCTATTTTACGGTCACTACTATTTTCTATAAAGTAATATTTTCCCGTCGCACTATTTCTTCGGATACATTGCAGACCTGCCTGATACATTTTCTCGGCACCCACATTCGCCTCATTCATCAGAGCATTAATATCATCTGACAAACAAATCTTCCCCTTACCTACACGAGCACATTTAACAGCACCTTCAGCATGAAAGTCCAGAGCATCCAGCATTTCTTTAAAATGAGCCTGTTTCTCTTCCGAAAGAATCATTCCGGCCATATCTTGAGGAATTCCCTTATGAAACACAACGGTAGCACCTTCATCAGCCAAAGCCATCAGTTTTTCCATTGTTTCATAAGGAATATATTGCGCCGCCGAAACAAGAACGGTTTTATATGCGGCACCGGGCGTTACAATCATTTCTTTCTCAATATTAGTTTTAAGAAGTTGCTTGTCAGAAATCATATCCCACGCATAACCATTCTCTGTTAAAGTTACCGCACTTTCTCTGACCGAAGATTCCAACATATTACGATCCAATCCGCTAAAATGCTGAAGACTTCTGTTCCCTTGTTCAGACATCACATCGGCTATGTTATAGTATAAAAGAACATCATTATCAGGAGTGCCATCCTGTAAAAATGACTGCACGCGAGTAACATACTGATTCAAATATTTAAAATCCTCCCAAAACGGATTATTCGGATGAAAATGGACTGCCGCATAAAATAACCATCCCGGCCAAGGAGCCTCCTGCGGACTGAAACAAGTGCCATGATAAAAAATATGATTCACCCCACCCAAAAAGAAAAGATCAAGTGCTTTCTTTACATCTCCCAGATTCGATTGGAAATGTTCATCCAGCCAAGTCGCACTTTCCGAAGATGAGAGTTTCTTTCCTTCCGTATGGGCTACAGACGGAGCCGCTTTTATACTGACCAAATCACGCCCTTCTATTTCGGGCACATCACTCACTGCATACAAATCCAGAATATTGGCAGGAGAACCATGAGCCTGATTCCTTATACCCTTTCCTTGTTTTGCCGCCCAATGTTGCCAACGAATGGAATAATGATTTATCAATAAATCGTTTATGGTTTGTCTATAATCATACAACACCCTTGCATTCTTGTCCGGTGTATCCATACCTAACAATGCGGGTAAATGCTGACGCAAGTCATATCCTCTATATTTTTGGAATTCGTCAAAAAAAGCAGGAGTCCAATTCGACTCGCCTCTTGCATCGTCCACTTCATAAGAGTCATTAAAATAATACCTCAGATAACTGATATCCTTTCCTTTAAAAGCCTCATCGAATTTACTGAGATAATGATCAATGGCCGAAGCTGAAAAATGATCTATCACATCACCTTCACCACCAGGTCCTGCACGTTCTACCATTTTTCCATGATGACCTTGGAACAGAGCGCAAATAGTCCAGTCACCTTGAGGAGCCGTCCAGTCCAATGTACCATCCGGCTTTATTTTTGAAGTCAAGTCAAGACATTCACCTTTATCACTATTAGCAGTCACTATAATCAAAGGAAGTTCCTTTTTATATCGTACCTGATCCAATGCCAATGTCTGTAAATCAGCATTCGCACTGACCGGTTCTTTCAAATCCGCCAGTTTTACCGGAGTATGCCCTGCCAATCTGACAAAGCCTTCTTCCTTATATCGGACAGGTTCACCTAATTGTTCGCCTTCTTTCAATTGATAAGTTTTATAACCCACCGTCTTGCACGCATCTTCGGGAGTAACCCAAGGTCCTCCAAACGGCCATCCCGAAGCATTAGCCAAATCAATTCCTAACCCCAACTGCTTTGCTTCCTGCAAAGTATACAGAAACAAATCAACCCATTCCGAAGAAAGAAAATCTTTAAAGCGGTCCTCATAACCATGTATTCCATAAATAGGAGTGATCTCTAATCCACCCAGATTTGCCTCCTGGTACTTACGCATAACCGTATCCAAGTCAGTAGTCCTGACCGCATTGCCTTCCCACCACCATCGCGTCCAAGGCTTGGTCTCGTTAGTCACTTGCGGCCATTCAATCTTCTGATTCTGTGTACAAGCCAAACAGCCACAAACTGCAAAAAGTACATAACAGAACTTACTGCATTTCTTTAAAAATAAGGATTGCTTCATAAATCTTACTTGTTTAAAAATGGAAACGGGCATTTTCAACACGTTGAGCACCTATCATATTCTTTAATTTCCTTGCCACATCAGGATATTGCTTTATCACATTAGTAGTTTCTGCCGGATCTGTATAAATGTTATACAATTCTTCATAAGTTTTAGACGAATCACTAACTTCCAGTCTCACCAACTTCCAACCATCAGGTGTCATAATAGATTGCTTTCCTCCAAATTCAAAGAACTCATAATAAATACAATCATGCTCCTTCTGAGTACCTTTTCCCGTAAGAGTAGGCAAATAAGATATACCATCAATATTTTGAGGAATATCCGCCTGCACCAATTCACCTATAGTAGGCAAAAAATCCCAAAATGCAGAAATATGATTGGTAACTACCCCTTGTGGAATAACTCCCGGCCATTGAATGACGAACGGAGTACGGATACCTCCTTCATATAAATCTCTTTTCTGGCCTCTGAACGGACCATTACTGTCAAAATAAGATGGATCGTGCCCTCCCTCCGAATGGACTCCATTATCGGAAGTAAAAACAATGATCGTATGATCATACAAACCTTTCTCTTTCAACTCTTTAATAATCAAACCCACACTTTTATCCAAATAAGTAACCATCGCCGCATACGCCGCACGCGGAGTTTGCTGCGATTTATAACCGTCTCTGCTTCCTCCAAAAGGAGTTTCACAAAATTCCCCCTCATACTCCGTCATCGCTTCCCCCATTATATCAAGATCCGCATGGGGTATGGTCGGTGAAAAATAAAGGAAGAAAGGTTTCTGCGCATTTTCATCAATAAAATTCAAAGCCTTTTCCAACATCAAGTCATGCGAATAATATTTCCCATCCAGCATAATCTTCTGCTCATTCTCATGCAAAAACTCAGGGTAATAACTATGAGCAAAACGTTGCCCCAGATAACCGTAGAAATAATCAAAACCATGTTTGCCGGGCATACCTTCCGTACCCGGTCCTCCCATTCCCCATTTGCCTACACATCCGGTAACATAATTCTTTGTTTTAAAAATATCGGCTACGGTAACTTCACCGGCAGGAAGCGGAGTTTCATATAACAATCCATCCGAACCTGCCACTTTTGCATTTCCTCTGATTGCGGCATGTCCCATATGCTTTCCTGTAATCAGAGCACAACGGGACGGAGCACTGACCGTAGAACCGGAATAATGCTGCATAAACTTCATCCCGTTCTGAGCTATCCCATCAATATTCGGTGTCTTAATCTGACGCTGACCATAGCATCCCAAATCACCTATTCCCAAATCATCCGCCATAATATAAATAACATTGGGCGATTTCTCTGCCGTTGTAGTCTGGGCCATCGTAAGCCCTGAAGACAACAAAGCTGCGGAAAATAATATCTTACGTGTATTTTTCATATCCAACCTTACTTTATTTAAAGGATGAAATATCCACCATCATTAAATTCAATCTTTTTCCATTTGTAAAATGTCCGGATTGGAAAAGAACTTTCGTACCATCCGGACTAAAGCTGGGATGTGCATGATCCGGTTTCATCTTGGTATCCGACGCCAACCAATGACGCTCCCCGGTCTGTACATTAACCAACCATACATTTCCTCCAAAAGTATCTCCGGCAGCCCATTTATTATCACGGCTGGCATTACAATGCCAGAAACCTCTTCCTACCAATTGGCCGTCAATCGCTTGGCGGTCTTTTTCTAATTCCACCTGCCCTATCAACTCTACATCATCCGTACGCAAATTGATACGCACAATACCACTTGCCTGTTTGCGAAGACGCGGCTGAAATCCTAAGATATTGAAATATACAAAATCTTTGGTTGCAAAAGTTTCATGAGTCACCCAATCTAGCGGAGTTTCTTTATATAAAGGTTTAAAGACTGTTCCATCTGCCGTGCAAAACCACATACGCTGATGGGCATCGCCACCGGTTTCGTTACAAAAAACGATTTCACCCGGAGTAAAACGGCTGGCTTGTATATGTCCTGTTTTAAACTCCGTATCAATAACCTTAGTTACTTCTCCCGTACTGAGATTCATTTTACGAATTCCGCAAAGAGTTGGCTTTATCTTTACCGGCTGGTTACTTTCAGGCAGGAAAGCGTTTTTCATCATACGTTCCTTTTCCTCTTCCGTACCCTCACGCTCAACAGTTATGTAGGCATAATCATCATTACAATCCACAGCATATCCTCCCGGACGTCCCATCTCAGTGGGGAAAGTGCCTATGAAAGTTTCATAAGCGGATGGTTTACCTACTTTTCCTTGTTTTACATCGGCAAAGAATTTATTCAAGTCCATTACATACATGTTCCAGTTTTCTTTTTCTTTCCGGCTGACAAACATACGATTCGTTTTATTAGCCAAAAAAGCACTGCCCAAGTTCGGTCCTTCCGTAGCTTGAATAATCTTACCGGTGGCCATTTCAATAAAGTAAATCTGTGTAGGAGTCCATTTACGTTTTTCTCCGTTAGGAAGCGTACTTTCCACCTCTTTGTCATTTCCACGGCTGGAAGACCTGAACAATAAGTATTTGCCATCAGCCGTCCACATGGGATCAGTCTGATAAAGAAAACGGTCATTCTTCATCGTGTCGGTCAACATAGTGATAGTATTGCCGGTCGCACTATCTACATAAGTCCGCATTTCCGATGCAGTGCAGTTTCCAAACTGAGCCAATGCGGCTTTACTAAAAGCTAAAAATAATGTAATAGCTAAAAATGTCTTTCTCATAGTATGTCATTTTTTATCTGATACGACAAATTTATGCATGAGAGAAATTATATCAAATAGAATTTTATCCATTTATATGGTTAATTGTTCACTTTAAACCAACTATTCTCTATATATCCTAGATTTTTTCACTGATATACTGCTCCCATAAAAAAGAAGGTATGCTTTTTGATACACCTTCCCCTTGACGATAATTTGACATTACATCGAATTCTTTTAAATAACTTTTTAAGCATAGGAAAGATAGGATACGATTCTTAAAAGTATTTTTATTTTTCAAGTATGAATATACAAAATGAAAGCAGAAATAAAAAACTAAAAACTTTATGATGGATCTTTACTATAGTTCTTCTTTTAAAGTAGAATACCCTTTATAAAAATAGGGAGAATTTTAGTCCAAACAATGATCTGACATGATTGAGAACTAAGACTCAATTATTAGATTTGTATGCTTAGTCAACAGATGTTTGATGCTTATTGGGAATTTAAGGAGTGTATAAATCTATAAAAAAGAAGAAGATTTTCCGTATTACCATGTTATTGACTGAACATCTTGGCATATTCCCAATATGTACTTTGGGTATCTTTAATAATAATAAAACCTGCACATTCCTGCATAATCCCAATAATGGTCTTTATTAGATGAATGATGTCTAAGAACTTCAACCTAGAAACTATTAACTTTATAAAAGATGTGACTTAAAAAAAATACTAATATATGGATTGCTCAAATTGTTTTCAATTGAAAAATCCATATATCAGTATTTCATTTCCCAAGTTTTGCATCATATTTTTCTTGATTAACTAAGCCCCTACCGTTTTCATTGGTAAAACTTACGCAAATTCAATGACAATACTTCAGCAATTTTTTACCAAAGTATTGTCAACATTAGCGTCACGTCAAATTGAAGCAAATCAATCATTAATAAAAATAACTTAAAAGAATTAATGACTATTTTATAAAAACAAGTTCACCAATCTTATTATCAACAGAAAAAGTAATAAAGTAACATTGTTCCCTAATATCTAATATTTCAAGTCCAGTTAATTTTATTTTAACAGGAGCTTCCCCCTTTTTTAAAGTAGTTAAAAAAGCATTTAACTTCTTCCCCATTGTAGAATCTCCCTCCCATTCTAATACATATTGAATCTGTTCCACACAAGAAGTAACAGCAACCTTATTCCCAAAAACTGTCAATCCCCAACCGTTAGGTTCATCTAGAGCAATACTATTTGTCCAAACAAACCTTGGTTTATCTGAATCCAGTATTTTAGAGATAATAATAATATTAAGAAGTGCTGTTTGACCGTTCTCATCAGTAACAGTTAAAGTTACACAACCTGTCAATAATGCACGGATATTTATCTCATTATTTTCTATCTGTGCAACAGCTAATTTCTCATCTGATAAAGAAATCTGATAATTTCCACTTCCACCAATTATTTTCACAGTAACTGTCTCTCCTTCTTTTATCTGAATTTTAGTTTGTTCAAGAGATAACTCAGATATACTCTCCACCTCTTCCTTGCAAGAGGTTAACACATTAGTACCTATTCCTAAAAATAAAAGATAGAAAAACAGATTGTTAAAAAAGTTTCTCATAGCATGAATATTTATCATTTATTAATAATAAGAGTTGTAACCGCTCCATTTTCACTTATTGCTTTCAAATTTAATTCACCACTCATTGAAGTCAAATCCACAATTCCATTCTCTATACTTACTTCTTCTCCATTAACGTAAAATTTATTAAAAGATTTAGAGTCTTCACCAACAATACGAGCCACTCCGTTTTCCAATACAATAGCAGGTTCTTGTATCCAACTATAATCAACAGCCTCTTCATTTATAAAGCAGCCCATACCAGAAAAACGAAAATTTGCATGATTTGTCAAGCGTAAAAAATTTATATCAGGAAGACTTCCGTCAGATTTACGAGATCCCATTAATTCTTGTTCATTCAAACTTTCAAAATCAGACTCTGATAAATTCAAATCATTTGGTGCAAATGAATTGTTTTTAATTTCAGAAAGGGTATTATCTACATTAATTAAATGTTGTGGAAAACCTCCCGAATTACGAGGACTTAATGATAAGTTATTTTTAATAATATGTCCATATCCAGGTACATCAACAGCCTCATTTGACGATTTTCGATTCAACATATTATAATTACTTGGATTTTTATAAGCCGTATTGTTTTCGAAAATCAATCCTCCAAGATGATGATTAGAATAGAATCCTTGCTGACGATTATAATATGCTAAACAATAACGCACTGTATGTTGCGGTATCGGATTTGGAACCTTTTTTATGTCTCCCATACCATATCCACCAGATTTAAAACCAGCTCCATTTCCACCAGAAGATTCTATAGAATGGGGCTTATACCCATTACGAAATGACCAACAATACTCTATAATATATGAAGCATAACAATTAATCAAATCAAAACCATCATCTCCATTGTTCCAAGCCCGACAACCTCTAAATATATTTCCAGTACTAGTTTCCTTATTTGCATGCCCTCCAAATCCATCTACATTTCCAGAATCACCTTCAGAATATCCATCATAATTATCATGAGCGTCACAATTCAAAACTAAATTATTCATACCTTTTACCAAATAAAAGCCAATTGCCATACCATCATGTACATCTATATTTTCCAATATATTATTATTTCCTCCCTCAATACGAAAAACTTCAGACTGAGTATGACCTTTAATTGCTACTTGAGTGCCTACAACTTCAAAATTCTTGAATCTCCAATAGCTACCAGCAATATAGAATACGGCAACACGACGATCTGTAAGTTTGATTTGCTCCATATTAAGTACCGGACGCTCATTCTTATAGCCAATAACACAAATTGGACTTGATGGATTGCCCTTTTGTTTAATATCAAACACTTTAGCATAAGTTTTATTTCCACTTTTATCCATTATCCAATCTTCAGTAACATTATATTCTCCTCCACGCAGATATATATTATCACCAGGTTGAACCAACTTTAGAGCTTTAGACAAGGTTGCAAAAGGTTTTTCAATGCTACCTACATTCATGTCATTTCCATCAGTTGCCACATAATAATCTGTTGCATAAACAGAAACAGACATTCCACATGCACACACCAATCCGGCGCACAATTTCCTTACAAATGATTTCATACTACAAAATTTTAATTATAAAATATAAGGTTACAATCCGATTTGTTAAAGCGTATTGAATTCAAAATAATATCAATGTTGGCATTGTTCTTTCAAGCAAATTAGAAAAAAATAGTCAACAGTTTTATTAAAAATAAGCAAACAAAGTCTTATTTTTTCCGATTATATTATTAACTATTAGATTAAACAAAGAAAATATAAAAAGGCTATTTTATAAAAGCACTACTTCGGTAAATTTTCACCGGGATGTTAAAAGTTAAACATAGAGCAGACTGAAACTAGCTCAATAAACATATAAGAGATCATTGAAAAATTGTCAAAAACAGATGGTTAGGCAATAAGAATTGTAGATAAAAAAGTAACTAAATAGCTGATAACAAAGAAGAAAAAATTACGTAATTCGTTGTTTTTTTTATAATTTAACAGAACCAGATTCCAATTGGATTTTTACTTTAAAGACAACAAACAACATGCTGGAATCACCAACTGTCAGTCAACAGACTTCAGAAAGCTGGATTTTCACTTCAATGCATCGCTCGTTGCCATCAACTTGGTCAAAGCGATATGTAAGAAACCCGGAATAACATATTCCATTCCTCTTGCAAGTCAGTTATACACAATGCTTATATACATGAACGATTTATTTGCATATTTGAAATTAACTTAGGCCCACAAGTTATTGACAAACTTTTCAAAGAACTCATTTTTTTACTGCCAAAGCTGCTTAGACTTGGCTAATTTTTAACGAACTATCACAATGAAGAATCCAATGTTTTAAGGAAGCATAAAATCTTTCAAAGCCATTTTACAATGTATTTGTTCTTGCCCGGAAACGGTTTCTGAATTCAAATATACATCGATAAGATCGTCATCATTCATACCTTTATCTTGAAATTTATAATAAATTTCTCCAGGCATTTCAAGACTTATAAACGAAGAAATTGAGTTATTACTACTTTGTATACTATTATTAAAATACAAATTTAAATTTAACTTATTATTAGAAGTATCTATATCCTTTTCGCCATCATAGTATAATAAAAAGAAAACCGGCTTATATAAATCATACTCAAAAGTTGGAACAATATTCATATAACCATTTTTTATATAGAATGCTCCGGCCGTTTTATCTAATGAATAAATACTCTTATTTTTTAGTTGGATAGAGTCTTGACCGAATATTTGATACTCTTCACTTAAAGTGTCAACATGAACTGTAAAAGTAGGAATCTGTTGGTTCATTCCATTCGTACTGTTTAATATAACATCATAAGTTTTTCCGTCCTCCAATTGAGTTGTATTTTCATTTTCATCCAATAAGTTAAAACTAACTATGGCACGTTGCACTTCTTTTAACCAAGGTATACGATTAAGACTTTCTTCTGTTGGAACTAAAATTGCACCAAAATCCGTGTATAACTTGTAGCCACGAATATTGTCTCCACCAACCGTAACATATACACCATTAAATTTAGACCATTGCGCATCATCGTCATTACTGAGACAAGAGCAAAATAGCCCGATACAAACTACAAAGAAAAAGAGGATATAAAATCTAGATTGTTTCATGACATTTCTATAAATTATAATTTAAAGGTAAAAGAGGATGCTTTATACATATTGATGCATCCTCTTATTATTGTACGTTTATTCTATTACCATCCTGCGTTTTGAGACAAATTAGGGTTTTTCATACGTTCCGATTGTGGAATTGGGAAAAGATACATTTTATCATCCCAAACACGATTGACAACATTTCGTTTATAAGTGATAGTACCATCCTCATTTTTTGTAAGTTTCATTTCTATGATGCTCTTTAATTTATCACCATCTTTCCATCTTCTCAGATCATAAAAACGATGTCCCTCAAAAGCCAATTCTACCATGCGCTCATTCTGATATTTATTCCAAAAGGCATCTGCCGACAAACCTGTTGGAAATTCCGGCATTTTAACATCAGTACGATTACGTATGATATTTACCGCTTCACAAGCTGTCATTCCGAATTCACCAGCATTATCAGCAGAACCCGTATATTGGAATATGGCTTCTGCATAGTTTAAGTAAAATTCTCCTAAACGATAAGTGATCCATGAATGGCGGCTGGTTTTTGTTGTACTATTAGCACTCAGATCAATGGCTGAATCCAAATATTTTTTCAAATAATATCCGGTAGGGGTTGCACCTGAAAGAGGTTCAGCATTTAAACCTCCATAAAAAGTTTCAATAGGATTGGCATTCTTTGACGGCCATTTTGTATCTCCATTCTTTACAATAGTCATATCGAAACGTGGATCACGTCCGGCATATGGATTAGAAGCGTCATAACCACTTCCTGTTTCATTCCACATTTTTCCAGTAGCTTTCATTTCATAGGCGTCAACCATATTTTGTGTTGGGCAATTACCGGAGTTTCCACCTGGCACTCCCATCGGAAAATTATATTCTTCCAATGTGCTGATGTTACCATTATATCGACGAACAAAAATCATTTCATTATTTGACCAGTTGTTAGGTCCCCACAATTCTGAATATTTACTTAATTTAAAACCATTAGCTGTACAAGTTTCAATTACCTCTTTATTAGCTTCAGCCGCTCTACGCCACAAATCTTTGTTATTTCCCGGATTAAATAATAGACTGGCAGCATATAAAGCAGCACGTGCTTTTAATGCCAAAGCTGCATAACAAGTAACACGACCGTTCTCTGCTGGGGCAATTCCGTCCAATCCAAGTTTTGTATAGTCTGCAGGTAATTCTGTAGATAATTTGTCACATTCTGCTATAATGGCGTTAAAAATTTCCTGTGCAGGGGTGCGTGTCAGACTGTTTACTTGATCTGTAGTTACCATTTCTGTAAAATATGGAACATCTCCATAAGCACGTACTAAATTAAAATAAAAATATGCACGCAAAAAACGAGCTTCCTTGAAACTGTTGGTATAACGGAACATTTGTGCACGATAGTCATCATTCAATTTTAGCTCATCAAATGTCAATCCTTGAAATTCAGCCAGATACTGATTACATATCTGAATTGCTTTATAGCTACTAGACCAGATGTTAGACATTGGATTAGCCGGGCTCCAAGATCCGTTTACAAAATCACATATATCATTGTTTGTATAAGCATATTCAGCTTCATCACAAGCAGATGCCAGCATTCCACCTTTATATGTTTGGCCAAAGTCATAGTCTAATATGGAATAAACATTGGTAATCATACCAATTACATTTTCATAACTTTCATCTATATAGTCTTTTCCGTAATTGGCATATTCGTGATAATCCAGATTACATGCAGCCAAAGTTACCATACATGCTATTCCGCTCACTATTTTTTTGATTTTCATAATCATGTTTTTAATTTAAGTTCAACAATTAAAAGCCAATAGTTAATCCAGCCACTACACTACGAGTTAAAGGATAAGTCGCTCCATAAACTTCGGGATCGGCAATATTAATCTTATCAAAGCACAAAAGATCAACACCTCTCACATAAATCTTTGCATTGCTCAATATCTTGCTTTTCTTTACCCATATTTGTGGAAACTTGTAATACAACTCTATTGAACGAAGTTTCAAAAATGAGCGGTCTGCCAACCACAAAGTATTAGTTTGATAATTGTTCTCATTACTTTGAGAACTCAAACGAGGATATTTAGCATCTTGATTTTCTGGAGTCCACCGGTTATCATAATATTCCTGTGAAATCGTTGTATTATTTATTAACGGCCAGTATAAACTCTTCGTATTTAATACAGCAGAATATCTTCCTGTCCCTTGGAACATAGCATCAAAGCCTAACCCTTTCCATTCTGCTCCCAAATTGAATGAATAGTAAATTTCAGGAGCAGTAGTACTATGTCCTATAGCAACTTTATCATTCGCATCAATAATATTGTCACCATTAACATCTTTATATTTTATATCACCAGGTTTTACATCACCAAATGACTGTTTAGGACTATTCTCAATGTCAGCTTGATCCTTAAAATATCCGATAACTTCCATACCATAAGTTTGCTTCAGAGGCTTACCTGTAGTTATAAGATTATCATACATACGCGGTTCTTCCATTTGCTCGATAATCTCATTTTTGGCTAAAGCAAAATTGGCTCCTATATTTAAAGTAATGTCAGCAATTTTTTTACGATAATTAGCACCAATTTCAACTCCCCAACTATCGACAATACCACCATTCTCATAAGGAGCAGTAAATCCTAAGACACTTGAATAATGACCGCTTGAAGACACCCAAATATCTGAACGTCTTTCATAATAAGCATCAAAAGATACGTCCAACCCATTGAACATACTGGCATCTAAACCCAAATTATATTTATATGCTTTTTCATGAGTAGAATTCAAAGAAGCCAAACGACCTAATGACCAACTTTGCGTTCCTACAGAATAATTTGTATCAAATGGATAATAACCACCGCCACCATATGTTTGTTCCCAATAGTTAGTAACCTCACTGTCATCATCCAACGGAAGACGGTCGGTATTAATGACACCAAACGAAGCCCTCAGTTTCATAAAATTAATCCAAAAAAGATCTTTCATGAAATTTTCTTTTGACATGACCCAAGCTAAGCCAACAGTGGGAGATATAGACCATTGGTGTCCTGGTGCCAATTTATTAGACGCTGAAGCAACTACACTCAAATCAGCAAAATATTTATCTTTGTATCCATAATGAGTATAGAAAGAGGCATTCTGACGATACCAGGTCTGATCGGTCCCTTTGGTATTACGGTATTCATAGTCCCATTTTAATTGACTATAAATTTTATTGTCCTTATTTATCTGTTTGTCATAAAATAAAGTTGCTGCAAAATTGAATACCCGTGTAAATGCAATACATTTAGCATCACTACTCATCGAACTTTCTTTACCATCAGTATAATAAGTCGTACTTGAAGGTACACCATTTTCCCATGCAGTTACCGAATTACTACCATAAACAAAAGTTTTAGAATGATTTTCCCAATATTGGGCATAGTTATCATAAGATAACATACCGCTTGCTCCTAGTCCTGGAGTTATAGATGATAAATCCTGGGTCAGCGTCATATCAGCGAACAATGTACGTTCGTGGAACTTTGTGTAAGCCGCTGCTTGTGATACAGCTAAAGGATTTTTGGTCCCAGCCCAAGTCGCACTACCTCCCCATGTACCATTTTCCAAACGAGCGGGAAAAGCAGCGGAAGGTAAAGTATAAATCATATCCCATAAATTAGCACCTCCCTGACCATTCGCTCCCGGAGTTCTAGTTTCTGACAGGATACCTAATACATTTAATTTCAATTTTGTTTTTTCTGTCAGATCAATATCCAAATTAGTACGTAAATTGGCTCTGGAGTATTGGTCCTGTGTAGAATATCCATCATTCATATAAGGATTGGCAATAAACCCTTTATTAGTAGTCAAGTTAGCCATAGCATAATAACGGAATTTGCTTGCCCCACCTCGGAAACTTATATTATATATATTGGTAGCATCCATATCGCGATAAGTTTCTCCAAGCCAATCCACATTAGCATACAGATATGGATATTGACCACTACGAAATGCGTTCAATTCATCTTGTGTATAACGCGCTGTTAACCCGTCATTTGCCAATGCTTCATTCATGGCATTTGCATAAGAATAACTGTCTACAAACTTGGGCTTGCGTGCTTGCCAACCGAAACCATGATCATAAGTAAACTTGATTTCACGTGTATTATAAATACCACGTTTGGTAGTAATATTTACTACACCATTTATACCTTTATGCCCGTAAATTGCTACTGCAGCAGCATCTTTCAATATAGTGACAGTTTCTACCTCTTCAGGAGTGACATCTGTAATATCACGTTCAATACCGTCTACCAATATTAACGGATTATTAGTGGATAAACTTTGTAGACCACGAATAAAAAATGTAGGTTCGGCATCTGCATATCGTCCGCTACCTTGCAAAGTTGTCAACCCTGTACCATATCCAAAAAGCGAATTAGCTATATTTTTAGCACTACGCTTATTGAAATCTTCATTATATACGGTAGAAATTGATGAGGTAGATTCTTCCAGACGTTGAGCTTTATGATATCCGATTTCTACAACTTCATCGGAATATTTTGCCGGCTTACCGGAAGTTATGCTATCATTGAGTTCCTGTGCATACCCTTGCAGACTCAAAAAAGCAAGGAGTGCCGGAATAATTAATCTATTTTTTCTCATAATAATTAATTCAAATTGTAATTGAAGTATTCATTAGTTATTACCATCCGGGATTTTGAACAAGCCCGTATCCTTTATTAACTTCTGTTGACGGGAATGGAGAAAGATACCATTTAGGGTCAAATCCATTTGTCCACCAATAACGAGTTGGGTTATTCAATTCAAATTTTTCATATTCAAAATGGGTCGGATAAGCCATCTTCCCTTCATCGTTTCCACGCCAAGGCAAATCTCTTCGTACTCCGTTGTCATCCAAACGATAAATGAAAAGTCCATGCAATTGTTTTTCAAATATATCTGCTCGTTTATAGCGAATCAAGTCAAAGAAGCGTGCATCTTCCATACCTAGCTCACAAGCACGTTCACGAAGAAGTTCTTCGATAAAAGCATCCTTGTTACTTTGTAAATTTTTATCCGGATTACATTCTGCCAATCCTTTCATTCCTACACGTGCACGTACAATATCTACTTGAGCTATAGCTTTATCCATACTGCCTCGTGAACTTTGACACAATGCTTCCGCATAAATTAAATGCAGTTCAGCTATACGGATACAAGGCCAATGTACATATCTACGCAGCATATCGTTTCCCATTAAGAATTTGATAGGTGCATATCCCGTAGCAAATGAACCTGTTTGACTGGTAGGACCATTGCCGGCACTCTTTCCCCCCAACCACGATTCAAAACAATAACCTGACATATTTCCTGTGGTCCAATCCAAAGATTCTTGCTGACCGTTTACAATGATTTCTTCATACATACGCGGGTCACGGGTCAATTCTATATTTATCAGTCCGTCACTGGTTGTGCCCGTTCCTTTCAAAAACATTTCATCCAGTTTTCCTTCACTTTTGGCCTTATCCCAATCAAACGGCGTACCATCTTTCCAAGGGAACATTTCCATATATTCTTGTGTAGGACTGTAACCACGATGAATGCTCATAAGAGGATCTCCCCATTGGTGCCAATTATAATGACTTGATTTGAATGCATCAATATCAATTACACGTGTGTTTATCAATACTTCCGGGCTATCCAAATTAGCATAGCCTGCACGATATGCCAAACGATAATCTTCTGGACGAGTACCTTTCGCCTGCTGTAAACTATATCCACCTTTAGAAGCCAGTTCATTAAAGAATTGTTCACACGCTTCCAGACAGCGATCCCATAGTTCCGGTTTATAACCACCATACCAAATAGCAGGATTGCCTGTCGCTCCCGGGTAATAAGGCTGGTCGGAATTAAATAAAGGTGAGGCTGCAAATTGAAGAATACGACATTTATAAGCTAAAGCTGCCGCTCTAGTCCAACGTCCGGATTCAGATGCAGGTGTTTCTACAGTCCAAGGAAGTACAGCAGCAGCTTCATCCAGCAATTGTACCATATAATTCACTGTTTCTTCCACACTGTTACGAGGCATTTCATAGCTTGTATCCGTTCCACTGAATGTACCTTTAATTAAAGGAATGCCACCATAATGACGAAATACATCAAAATAACGGGAAGCAAGAATACATTTCGCCTGTGCCACCATAGAAGCTTTTTCATCTTCCCCTAGCCCCGGTACATTATCAATATTCTCAATCAACATCCATACTCCACGTACAGCTTCCCAGACATTATTTCTTAAATAATCAAATTTATCAGAACGTTTACCATAATTGGCAGTGTGAGTACCTTTATAATATGGTCCTGAGATTCCACATGACGGATAAGTGAAAACATACAAATCTGTTAAAGCTTCAGGCTTGCCTACATATTGATTGGAACTTTCCTGATTAGCCACATTCTTATATGGAAGCCCATAATATTGCATGCCATAAAGATTAGTCAGAAATTGTCGGGTATATTCAGCATTATTAAATACTGTATCTTTTGTAACCGACCCTCCCGGAGCCTTTTCCAAAAAAGAGTTGCCAAACTTAATCTCATCGACACATGAAGTAGCGATGACAGATGTCAGAGCCAGTCCTGAAGCAACATTAAAAATCCATTTATTATATTTTTTCATTTGATTGCATTATTAAGATTAAAAACCAAGTTTCAAACTCAATGAATATGTTTTTGTCAGCGGATAAGAGGGAGAATTACTAGCCTTTGATTCCGGATCACTCCAAAAATATGGAGTAAAGGTCAATAAATTATATCCACTTAACGCTAACTGCATAGTATTCAGTTTCAGTTTTTTCATAAACGGAAGATTGAAATTATAAGCAATTTGCAGATTTTTCAAACGAAGATACTTAGCATCTTTCTCCCACAAAGTTGATTCCGCATAGTTATTGGTATCGTTGATAAATGTCGCACGCGGATATTCCGCATTTGGATTCGGATTCTCTGGAGTCCATGTATGATCTAACATATATTCCAACAAACCTCCTTGATCTGAGTTTGTACGGTCTGTAAAAGGTTGGCGGAATACACTTGATATACTGCGGCTTACATTCCATGCGGCAGTCCATTGCATTGAAACATCAAATCCCTTCCAACTGAATCCCATATTAAGACCGGCCATGTATTCCGGATCATCTGTGAAACCAAATTGACGTGACATATCGTTAGAATCTATTTTACCATCGTTATTTAAATCGACATATACACAATCACCATTTTTTAAATCACTGACTAATTGTTCTGGCATATCCGTACCATATACTTCTTTGTAATGAGCAGGGGTTGTTTCCGAATTATAATATTCAAAGAATTTATATTGACTGCGTGAACCAAGACGACGTCCTTTTTGATACATATACTCTTCATTTTGCGGAGCTTCTTTTCTCTCTACCACCCGATTTTGATTGTACATCAAATTCAATCCTACGTTATACCTGAAATTGTCACCTATTTGATCATTCCATTTTAAAGTGATTTCCCAACCCCAGCTTCTCATTTCCCCAAGATTAGCCAATGGAGGAGTAAATCCTAATACAGAAGGAGCCGTACCGTCACTCAACATAATGTCTGTACGTTTTTCATGATAATAATCAAATGAAGTGCGTAAACGATCATTAAGGAAATTAGCATCTACACCCAAATTGGTTTTCAACGCTTTTTCCCATGTAATATCTTGGTTATTCTTTCCATTTTCATAAGCAGCAGGACTTACTGTGGAATTATTGATACCAAACAAAAAACCATGACCATCACGGTTAATTAAAGAAGAATTATTAACTACATAAGGATCAGACATATAGAGGAAACGTTGCTTGTTTCCGTCAAAACTATCATTACCAACTAGACCGATTGTATAACGAAATTTCAAGAAACTTACTACTGATTTTATAGGTTTCCAGAATTTTTCCTCACTAACAATCCAACCAAAAGAACCGGCCGGAAAAGTACCAAAGCGTTTGCCGGGTGCATAATTCTCGGAACCATTATATCCAATATTGAATTCTGCCATATAGCGGTTTTTCCAATCATAAGTTGCACGTCCCACTATACCAACCATCCCACGAGGAATATCAGAATATGCACTAGGATAATATATCTTAGACTGATTGTATAACAATAATGCTGAAACATGATGGTTACCGAATTCCCGGGCATAGTTTAAGGCTGCCTCCATATACCAATCACGTGATTTAGCCGGATCCTTATCTTCATATTTCAACTGAGAATTTTGTCCATATTTCTTATAAGCAATCGTACCATCTTCTTGTAATACAGGAGTATAAGTTGCAACACTAGCACTAGCCTGTGTATAAGATGTAAAACCACTATTGTATGATCCTTTAATATGGAATGACAATCCTTTAGTTATAAAATCCAGTTTTTGTTTTAATTGGACATCAGCATTTAAGGTGTTATTACTGGTTCGCATAAAACCTCCACCATAGTATCCCATGCCGCTACCACCAGTAAAAGGCATTCTCAAATCCGGATAGTCCGTACTTGCATTAACCAGTTTGCCATCGACAAGTCCCGGGCTAGAAAACGGAGTGGAATAATACATGTTTATTAACATCCCGGCACTACCCAGTCCAGTATAAGGTTTAGAAGCATTATTCACATTACCAGCAATATTCATTGATAATGTTGTCGTTTTGGTTACGTCAATATCTAGATTTGAACGGTAATTGAAACGATTATATTGATAAGACAGATTATAAGGCAAGTCAAATTCTTTAAATAAACCGCCTTGTGTATAAGCTCCTGCTGAAATAAAATAACGTACACGGTCTGTACCACCTGATATATTAACATTATGCTGTGTTTGAAGGGTCATATCTTTTAAACAATAGTCTACCCAATCCACACTTGGAAAACGAACGGGATCTGAACCATCTTTAAATTTCTGAATTATTTCATCCGAAAACGTAGGATTCAAACCATCACCAGTATTTATTTGGTTATAAAAAGTAGCATATTGATAAGAATTAGCCATTTTAATACTTTCGGTCGGGGCAATAATACTTGAGGAAGTCGTAAATGAAATCTTAGCCTTTCCTTCCTTACCTCTTTTAGTCGTAATTAAAACAACGCCATTTGCACCTCGTACACCAAAAACAGCCGTAGCAGAAGCATCTTTTAATATAGAAATACTTTCTATTTCATTAGGATCAATATCATTCATACTACGTTCCACACCGTCTACTTGAATAAGAGGAGCAGATTGATTCCATGTAGCTTGACCACGGACAAAAATATTCGCTGCATCACTCCCCGGTTCACCGGAATACTGTACGGTAGTCAAACCTGCCATTTGCCCTGATAACATATTAGAAATGGAGCCTGTTGGAGTTTTTGTCAATTCTTCACCTTTTACACTGGAAATAGCTCCAGTCACAGAAACCTTTTTCTGAACGCCATAAGCTACAACCTCTACTTCTCCTAACATTTGAGAATCATCATCCAAAACTATTTCAATGTTAGATTGTTTTACTTCTACAGTTTTGGAACTATATCCAATGAATGAAATCAATAACTTAGCTCCTTTAGGAACATCCAGCTTAAAAACTCCATCAATGTCGGTTATAGTACCTACTGTCTGACCTTGCACAACAACATTGGCACCAATAATAGGCTCTCCTAAATTATCTACGACCTTACCGGTCACTGATATTTTTTGTTGCTGAATAATATTGTTTGCAGCTACTGCCGACTGTCCTCCAAAGGAAAGGGGCAGAGGACCTGCAAACAGACTAAAGAGAAAAAGCCACCGAAATTTTAATCGATGTCCCAACAGACTTGAATTCTTTCTGTCTTTCATACTTTAATTATTAAGTTAAACAAAAGTTAGTTTTCTATTCTCTCAGGAGAAATAGGTCTCCTACCTGTGAAAAAGTGTTGCAAATATATGCGCGAATATTAAAAAAGCCAATGTAGGATTGTACAAAAGCATGGAATTTTCCGTCTTTTCAACTGAAAAATAGTACAAACTTCTGTGAACAATCTCAAAATGGATAGTTTCAAGAGCATTTTTGTTATACAAGAGTGCTTTTATTTCTGATTGTTACTTTAATATTGTATTGTAAAACGTATAAACTAAAATTTGAATATGGCTAATCTTTCAATAGTAATTGTACCTGCTAAAAAATTATCTAACGGTAGACATAGAGTCAGGATCGCAGTGGCTCATCGTTCACAAACGAGATATATTTCAACCCAATTCATTTTGGATTCTGCAAATCAAATGAAAAATGGACGAGTAGTAAAACATGAAAATGCAGCTAATATAAATGCTTGTTTGCGCAAGTTGATTAATGAATACGAAGAGATTCTTTCGTCTATTCATTATCAGTCGAATATTTCATGCACTGAATTGATACATGTTATAACTCGGGAACAACAAAAAAAAGGAATAACCTTTAATACGGTAGTGAAAGAATATCTTTCAATGATGGAAGCAGACGATCGTAAAAAATCACATAAATTATATAATATAGCTTGTGCAAAGTTCCTTAAACATATGAAAGGTGATTTTCCTTTGGTACAACTCAGTCCGACACATATACAAAGTTTCGCTGATGTAATGAAGGCTGAAGGATTAAAAGAAACTTCTATCAGAATTTACCTCACTTTAATAAAAGTAATATTGAACTATGCTAGGAAAATGAATTATGTAACTTATTTAGTTCATCCTTTTGTTTTATTTAAAATGCCAGTTAGTAATATCAGAGAACTAGATCTGTCCGTTGATGAATTAAAAAAAATACGTGATGTGAAATTATTCAAGTCTGTGCATATCATGGCTCGAGATATATTTATGTTAACTTATTATTTAGGTGGCATTAATCTAAGAGACCTAATGGAGTATGATTTCACTAAAGGGAACTGTATGAGATATATAAGACATAAAACCCGTAATAGCAAAAAAAATGAAAATGAAATAGCTTTCACTATCCAGCCAGAAGCACAGACAATTATTGAACGATATATTTCTGAAAATGGGAAATTAGTTTTTGGCAAATATGAATCTTATGAAAAAGTATATAGTTTGGTCTTTAGACATATAGGGAAGGTGACTGATCTGGCAGGCATAAATAGAAAGGTTTCATATTATTCTGCAAGAAAAACATTTGCACAACATGGTTATGATATAGGTATCGAAATAGAAAAAATAGAATATTGTATTGGTCATAGTATGAAAAACAATCGTCCTATATTTAATTATATACGAATAATGCAAGAGCACGCCGATAAAGTTTTTAGAGAAATCTTCGATCAATTGCTTAAATAGTCAATGTTATTATATATGCATAAATGTCTTTCATATCATGTAAATGTTATTATTGTATTACCTTAAAAAGTAAGTGTGGTTCATAAATCAAGCAAATGCACTTAGACAGCTGATAAAGTACACTTACTTTTTGGAGATATTTTTTAAGTTCAAGTCAGGATATAAACTACTCCATATAAATTTGAGAGCAAAGTAAAATATTTCATAAATACTAACTAAAAGAGTTTTTTTTCCAACAGTAATAAGAGCACTTTATATTCTCTATTATTGTATCATCTATATTATAAAATTCGATGAAATGGGCTTTTTTTGATACTTTCAACTTTATATATCAAGTAAACTTTTGTTTAACTTAATAATTAAAGTATGAAAGACAGAAAGAATTCAAGTCTGTTACGTCGTTTGGAGAAGTTCCAGCGGCTGTTCTTCGTTGCTTTGTTATCCGTATTGGCTGTAGGGGCCTTTGCACAGAGCAAAACCGTTTCGGGTACTGTCCTTGACAAAACAGGTGAGTCTGTAATCGGTGCCAGTGTGGTGGTGAAAGGTACTACCAATGGTACAATTACCGACTTTGATGGTAAGTTCACACTTCAGAATGTTCCTGATAATGGAACGATCCAAGTAAGTTTTGTGGGGTACAAGACCGTAGATATCCAAGTGAAAGGACAATCTACCGTTAAAATAATCTTGGAGGAGGATACCGAAACACTGGATGAAGTGGTAGTGGTTGGTTATGGTGTTCAGAAAAAAAGTGATGTGACTGGTGCTATGGCACGTGTGGGTGAAAAAGAACTGAAATCCATGCCTGTCAAAAATGCCCTCGAAGGTATGCAGGGAAAAACTGCCGGTGTGGATATTACTTCCAGCCAGCGTCCTGGTGAAGTAGGCGATATCAATATCCGTGGTGTACGCTCTATCAAAGCAGAACAAAGTCCGCTTTATGTAGTTGATGGTATGGTTATCCAAAATGGCGGTATTGAAAATATTAACCCTTCAGACATTGAGTCTATTGACATTTTAAAAGATGCTTCCGCTACCGCCATTTATGGTTCACGTGGTGCAAATGGTGTTATCTTGGTTACAACTAAAAAAGGTAAGGAAGGAAGAGTTACTCTAAACTATTCCGGATCTGTTACATTTGAAACGTTACACGATGTAACTGACATGATGTCGGCCAGCGAATGGTTGGATTATGCCCGTCTAGCAAAATACAACATGGGAGCATACGGTAACAGAGACGCTGCTTTTGCTCCAAGTTATGAAGCAGACCGTTTGGCTTTCGGTGGCGTAGCTGCTTCTTGGGCAAACATAGACCAAGCATGGTCAAAC
The DNA here is from genome assembly GCF_040911965.1 of Phocaeicola sp. RTP21359st1_B8_RTP21360_211022. NCBI lineage: Bacteria > Pseudomonadati > Bacteroidota > Bacteroidia > Bacteroidales > Bacteroidaceae > Phocaeicola > Phocaeicola sp. RTP21359st1_B8_RTP21360_211022. The sequence goes on along the minus strand of NZ_JBDFXP010000030.1, from coordinate 7,007 downwards.
GGAAACTATGACCCATCGAAAGTAGGCTCATACAACTGGACTGACCATGGCAAACAAACCGGCATCACACACGAACATACATTGAGCGCATCAGGTGGTTCTGACAAATTCCAAGGTTACGCCTCATTCGGTTACCTGAATCAAAAAGGAACTCAGCCTGGACAAGCCTACGAACGCTATACACTAAAAGTGTCATTTGACGCTAATCCCGTAGAATTCTTTAAAATGGGAGCCTCTGTCAACGGTTCATATGCCGACCAGGATTATGGTTATAATTTCTCCAAATCAGTCACCGGTGCCGGAGACTTTTATGGAGCATTGCGCAGCATGCTCCCTTGGACAGTACCTTACGATGCCAACGGTGATTATATTCGCCTTCCAAATGGTGATATCAACATCATCAATCCCATTCGTGAATTGGATTACAATACTAACCAGCGTCGTACGTTCCGTGCCAATGCCAGCATGTATTCTCAGATAGATTTTGGCAAAATATGGGAACCGTTGGAAGGCTTGAGCTATCGCATCCAATTTGGTCCTGAATTCCAATTTTACACATTAGGTATTGCCAATGCAGCCGAAGGTATCAATGGTGACGGTAATAACAAAGCCCAGTACAAAAATGAACAAAAGCGTTCTTGGACATTGGATAACTTGATTTACTATAACAAGACAATCAAAGACCATAGCCTTGGTTTGACATTGATGCAGTCGGCTTCCAAATATCATTATGAAATGGGAGATATGACTGCTACCAACGTAGCTTCTTCTAAAGAATTATGGTACAATCTGCATTCGGCCGGAAGCTTGAGTGGTTTTGGTACCGGTTTAACTGAAAGCCAAATGACTTCTTACATGGCTCGTATGAACTATGGTTTCAAAGATCGCTATTTGCTGACTGCATCTGTTCGCTGGGACGGTAGTTCCGTACTAGCTCCCGGACACAAATGGGCAACATTCCCTTCTGCCGCTTTGGCATGGCGCATTGACCAAGAAGATTTTATGAAAGATATTAATTGGATTAGCCAATTAAAGCTTCGTTTGGGATTCGGTGTTACTGGTAATGCGGCTATTGACCCTTATTCTACTAAAGGAGCTATTCAGTCACTCTATTATCAATGGGGAAGTGAAAGCCCATCTATCGGCTATCTTCCGTCTGATGTTTCTGCAAAGAATCCTAGTAAAATGGCCAATAACGAACTGACCTGGGAAAAGACGACTCAATATAATGTCGGTATTGATTATGGCTTCTTAAACAATCGTATCAGCGGTAGCGTTGATGTGTACAAGACCAAAACCAAGGACTTGTTACTAGATATGACCATTCCTTCACTGACTGGATATGTTTCCACACTAGCTAATGTTGGAAAAACATCGGGTTGGGGTATTGATTTACAACTGAATGCTATTCCTGTGCAAACCAATGATTTTACCTGGAATACCACACTGACTTGGTCTATGGACCGCAGCCAAATTGATGCCTTGGCAAACGGAAACACAGAAGATGTAAACAACCGTTGGTTCGTAGGCGAAGAAATCGGAGTCTATTATGACTATGTATATGACGGTATCTGGAAGACCTCAGAAGCTGAGCAGGCAGCCCAATATGGTCGCAAGCCAGGACAAATCAAAGTGAAAGACTTAAACAATGACGGTTCTATCGACGCAACTAATGACCGTCAAATTGTTGGTAAAGAACGTCCTCGTTGGACAGGAGGATGGAATAACACTTTCAGCTATAAGAATTTGGAACTATCTTGCTTTATCATCACCCGTATGGGATTCGATGTGCCACAAGGTGCCGCTACATTGGATGGGCGCTACATGCAACGTAAGTTAGACTATTGGGTAGCCGGAAGCAACGAAGACGCAGTATACTATTCTCCAGGATCAAACGGCGAGGCAGCTGATACCTATAATTCTTCAATGAATTATCAGGACGGTTCTTACATCAAGGTACGTAATATTTCATTAGGTTACAATTTCACAAGCAAACAACTGAAAAATACAGGTTTGAGTAATTTAAAAGTATATGTACAGGCCATGAATCCTTTCTCTATTTATAAAGCATGCGACTGGTTAGATACAGATTTGCTGAACTATGATAACAATACTAAAACTTTCGGTTCAGCAACGACACTGAAAAGTTTCGTCGTTGGCTTAAATGTTGGATTTTAATATATAACGGATAAAAACAAATTATCGATATGAAATTGAATCACATATTATTTTCTGCTGCCGCATGTATGGCGTTAGGAAGTGCAGCATTGACTTCTTGCAGTGAGTCTTTTTTAGACGAGAACCAAATTAATGCATACGATACCGATTATTTCAAGACACAAGAAGGTATTGATGATTTGGTAAATGGCGCCTATCTAATGCTGAAAACCAAATTTAACTATCAATGGGGATACTTGGTTTATTGCGAAGGAACGGATGAGTTTACAGATGGCAACAATACAGCTGCACACTATAACCACTACGGACAATCACTAAATTCAGGTGAAACCACCGGAATCAAGCCCATTTGGGACAACTTGTATGGTACTATCGAACCGGCCAACTTGATTATAGCAAATGTACCGGCATTTTATAATCCACAGTCTCCTACTTATAATGCCCGTTTGGGAGAAGGATATTTCTTAAGAGGATATGGTTACTTTGAACTGGTGAAACAGTTTGGTGGAATTCCTCTGAAATTAACTCCTTCGACAGGAGTGGAAACCTATTTCACCCGCAATAGTGAAGAAGAAGTATATGCACAAATCATTGCCGACTTGGAGGAAGCCTACAAGTTATTGCCCGAAAAGCCGGAGCAAACTGGACGCATCACGAAGTCAGCAGCCGCCCACTTCCTAGCCAAGGCGCATTTATTCCGTGCTTCTGAACTGTATTCTAGCTGGAATACACAATACGTAGCCGCTGACCTAGATGCGGTAATTAAGTACGGACAGGAAGTGGTAAGTGCACACCCCTTATGCAATGACTTTGTAGAATTATGGGATTACACAGCACCTAACGGTGCTAACGAAACAGTATCGGAAGTAGTATTGGCAGCACAGTTCTCTAACGATGAATCCACCTGGGGACGATATGGTAACCAAATGCACTTATGCTTTCCTTCAGTTTATCAAGATATGAATGGAACGAACCGTGACATTTCCGGTGGCCGTGAATTCTGCTATGTAAGTGCGACCCAATATACCATGGATGTATTTGACCGTGTAAACGATTCACGTTTCTGGAAATCATTCATTACCACTTATGGATGTAATAATACCAAAGGTGCACCCGATTGGACTGAAGCTGATATCAGAAGCGGCAAAGCTCCTGTTGGTGTAAGTGCAGGAGACAAGCGTTTTACAGGAGGTGAACTGGGCATCAAGTATATTGTCAACAATCCGGGAGATACTCGTTACGAAGACTATGAATTTGGTAACAAAAATGTAAAAGTGACCAAGAACAATGTCATTGAGGCTCCTCACACGTTTGTCCGTTACTTCAAGGGAGAAACTCACAACTGGAATACTGACATTTCCAATCTGACTGGCAACTGGTATCAGGTGATTCCCCATAAGCGTTCAGTCGCTTTGTCTAAATATCGTGACGGATCACGTAATTCGATCGCTTCACAGTTTGGTACGCGTGATGCCATTATAGCCCGTTCCGCTGAAGATGTGTTAATGATAGCCGAAGCCTATATCCGTAAAGGTGAATCCTCTTATCCACAGGCTATTGAATGGATAAACAAACTCCGTACCCGTGCCGGGTATGCTGAAGGTGAAGACCGAAGTAAACACGTAGATGGCGGACAGTCTTACAAGAACAATTCATATTGTACAGGAAAAGGTGGAGGTTACTCGGCTGAAGGAGCTGTTTATTGGGAAATCAACACCTATTATGAGTCTAATAATATGGAAGGTCAGGAAACTACAGCTTCCACCAAATCAGTTATGACCTTGAACAGTGTGGAAGACGTGTACAATTCACAAGTAGACATCCCGATCTATGAAAAATTGGGTTGTGCTTCCAATGCAGAAAAGATGATGTGTTTTTTACTGAACGAACGTACCCGTGAACTTTGCGGTGAAATGTTACGTTGGGAAGATTTAGCCCGTACAAAGAGCCTGAATGACCGTTGGCATGCGTTTAACGATGGAGTAAGTCGTGGCTTGGGTGAATTCAATCCTCAGGTTCATTATTATCGTCCACTACCACAATCATTCTTGGACGGAATTACCAATGAAAACGGTGGAACATTAACTAATGAAGAAAAAAGTGCCATGCAGAATCCGGGATATTAAACCGTAATATATCACTGATAATATATGGACCTCTTCATCTATATGCTTTAGATTTAGAGGTCCATTATTGTTTTTCAGATAAGGATTATGCGCTTTTATGCCTATACCTTTAAAAATTAGTAACCTTTCGTTAGAAGTTCTCGTATAATATCATCTAAAATATAAACATAACTCGTCAAATAAAATCCAAAACTGGAATTGTACAGAAATTGGCAATTCTCCCTATTATAAAAGATATCCAAAGCACGCACCGGAGATATGTCAAGACATTCGGCTAATAACATAACAATGCGAGAAATCTTATTCCATAATAAAAGATCTTTCATCTCCTCCTTATTTTTATTATAGATTTATACACTCATCATATCCATGGCTGCTGGCCATTCCTGCTTTCCACGATGAAATCAAGCCATGATTTATCATATGAATTAAAAGAAAGCATACAATAACCAAAGTTCAAGGTAGCATCCCTATCAAAAGAATAGATATTCAGACAAAGAGAACTTTGATTCTTTTGCAGTTAACAAATAATATTCACCCATTCTTGAGTCTAATCTATCAATTGTATCATGTACTTTACACAAATGGCTTCACTATAGATGGAATCGATATCCGTGCATTGGAATATATACCCAGTTCCGATGGCATAGATATTGATTCGTCCAATGATATACTGATTACTTCCACCCGCATTGAGGCACATGATGATTGCATCTCCATCAAATCCGGACGAGACGAGGACGGACGCAGAGTAGGACGTCCCAGTGAAAACATTCTGATAGAAAACTGTCATTTTGCATACGGTCATGGTGGAGTGGCTATGGGCAGTGAAATATCAGGCGGCATACGCAATGTGACCATACGTTCCTGCCTGATGGATAACGAAAACTGGAGCCCCTTACGTTTTAAAAGTCAGCCCAGCCGCGGCGGAACTGTGGAAAATATCACTTTTGAAGATATTACCATCAAAGGAGCGCGCAGTATCTTTGATATCAATATGGAATGGCGTATGGTTCCTCCGCTTTCACCTGCACATTATCCGCTGACCTGTTTGCGCAATATCCATTTCAAGAATATAAATGGAGAAGCACAATCAGCAGGAACCATGTATGGTTTTAAAGAGGCTCCATTCGGAAATGATACATTCTTTTTTGAGAATTGCCATATCAAAGCTCAAAAAGGATTAAGCATCTCAAATGTGGCCAATGTTAATTTTAAAGGTTTGGAACTAGAGATAAAAGAAGGAGAAAAGATTTATGAACGGTCTGCAAATAAAGACAAATAACCCAATAAGAACACTGTTAAATAAAAAATACACTCGAAATGCGTACACATGCATAATATTCAAGGAAGATGTACACATTTCCATTGTAGGAAATCCCAGACCATCCTATTTTTGCGCTACCATTAAAACACTAAAACAACATGATGAAGAAAAAATTAATACTATCATTCTTTTTTGTTGCATTAGGTTTTGGAGTTGTAAAAGCACAAGACTTGCCGGACAAAAAAGAAACGTTGAAAACTGTTACAAAAGTCAATGATTACTTCATGAAGAAGTATGCCGATTATCGTACTCCTTCTTTTGTAAAAAATGTAACCCGTCCCAGTAATATCTGGACACGCGGAGTATATTATGAAGGATTAATGGCTCTTTACTCCGTCTATCCACGCGATGACTATTATAAATACGCTGTCGATTGGTCAAATTACCACGAATGGGGATTCCGCAACGGTACCACCACTCGCAATGCTGATGATTACTGTGCCAGCCAGACTTACATTGATTTATATAACATTTGTCCCGATCCGGAAAGAATCCGTAAGGTCAAAGCCAATATAGATATGCTGGTCAACACTCCTCAAGTAAATGATTGGTGGTGGATTGACGCCATCCAAATGGGAATGCCTGTATTTGCCAAACTGGGAAAATTGACCGGAAAACAAAAATATTTCGACAAAATGTGGGATATGTATGAATATACCCGTAACAAACATGGTGAGAATGGCATGTACAACCAAAAAGAAGGTTTGTGGTGGAGAGACCAAGACTTTGATCCCCCTTACAAAGAACCTAACGGTAAGAATTGCTATTGGAGTCGTGGTAATGGATGGGTATATGCAGCACTGGTACGTGTATTGGATGAAATTCCTACTGATGAAAAACATCGCGCCGACTATATCAATGACTTCCTGACCATGAGTAAAGCTATCAAAAATTGCCAACGTACTGATGGTTTTTGGAATGTAAGTATGCATGACGAATCAAACTTCGGAGGTAAAGAAACCAGTGGCACCGCTTTATTTGTATATGGCATGGCATGGGGGGTACGTAACGGACTGTTGGACAGAAAAGAATACCTGCCAGTCTTGTTGAAAGCATGGAATGCTATGGTGAAGGATGCCGTTCACCCTAACGGCTTCATAGGACTTGTACAAGGAACCGGAAAAGAACCGAAAGACAGTCAACCTGTCACATACGATAAAGTACCCGATTTTGAAGATTTTGGAGTAGGGTGTTTCCTGCTCGCCGGAAGTGAGGTTTACAAATTAAATTAATAATATGATTGGTTAGTGAATCGATTTTTCATAGACTATGATTTAAAGGTTAGATTTAGGTTAAGTAAAAAGAGGCTGTCTCAAAATGAGACGGCCTTTTTTTGTGTTTGCAAAAAAATCGGGCAAGTCCTAACTTCGCTCAGT
>NZ_JBDFXP010000029.1:0-67075 GCF_040911965.1 Phocaeicola sp. RTP21359st1_B8_RTP21360_211022 | reverse complement strand
TGAAAACAGAATCCAGATATAAGAACAAACTTACAACTGAATCCTGTTTCCATTTACACAAAATTTTGGACAGTACCTACAAAATAAAAAAATTGAAAGACTCTTCATTCCTTGAAGAGTCTTTTCTTTTAGAATACCCTGAACACTAAGACCTTACCTTCAGTCCGGATTATAAAATGCCTGGCCAATGCCTCATTCAAAGTCCCTTGCCACCAATTGGTAAACACAGACAAAGGATAAGCCAACCCTTCGGCAGATAAAGCCGTACTATTCATATTAAAAACAGAAATCTGCTGACCGATATAAGATTCAAACATACTGTCCTCCCTTATGGGAACAAAGATACCATAATCAGTCATCATACTAACCTCCGCCTGCTCCATATAATCCGCCAGCAAGCTGACATTCCCTATTGTATGATCTTCTCTTTTTCCTGTAGCCCCCATGATAGTAATACGCTTCCTCTCCTGTGACAGGCAGAAGCGAAATGCCTTACTCAAATCATTTGTCTCCTGCTCTGCCTCACTATGAATCAACGAAGCATATCGCTCTTTAATATCCGGCAATAAAGAATCGCCATCGCCAACAATGGCTTCCGGCATTCTACCTGAACGAATATAAGTATTTGCTGCCCCGTCACAACAAACCACATAAGGACACTGCCTCAACCACTCCAGTGCCAACGGATGGGAAGGGAAATCACCATCAGCCAGAATAATTGTTTCCGGCACGTCACATCCTATCGGTAATTTATACTCTTTCATAAGATAAATTCATTAATTGTTTCCACTTCAAATAACCGAAACAAGCGATTACCGCATAAAGTCCATACAAAAAAGAAGTGAAATATAAATCTTTGTAAATATAGATACCACAAGAAACAGCATCAACAACCAGCCATGCCAACCATTGTTCCACATATTTATGTGCAAGCATCCACATGGCAATAATACTAAGTGCTGTTGTAAAACTATCCCACCAGGGCACCGTACTATCTGTACAAGTTTCGAGAATAATCCCTATCAGCACAAACACCACAAGCAGCACAACAAACATAGGCAACAGCAGCTTAGACGGTGTGCCGGAAACAGGCTTCTCCCCTTTATCCGGCGTATGGCGCAACCACATCCACCAACCATAAATTCCAGCCAACAAATAATAGATACTGATAACAGAATCGGCATACAGACCCACTTGATAATAAACAACTATATAAATGGCAGGCATAATGACACTGACCGGCCACAACCAAATGCTCGCCCTATATTCAAACCATAAATAAAGCAGACCGATTAAAGCGCCCGCTATCTCAAGATAATTCATCTTTCTTACTTTTCATTTTCTAATCCGGATGCAAAAGTAACGAATAACTCATACACCTTACCATTTTTTTATCTATCTTTGTCCATTAATTCAAGAAATATCAAAAAGACTGAAAAGATATGCTTACCATTAAACAAATTACAGAGAATACGGAAGAGGTAATCCGCGGACTGGAAAAGAAGCATTTTAAAGATGCAAAAGCAACGATAGAACAAGTGCTTGCATTCAATGACAAAAGACGTAGCACGCAGAATCAATTAGATAAAAACCTGGCAGAAGTGAACTCGCTCTCCAAATCTATCGGGCAACTGATGAAAGAAGGGAAGAAAGAAGATGCTGAAACAGCTAAAGCACGTGTAGCCGAAATCAAAGAAACCAGCAAAGCTTTACAAGCAGAAATGGACAAAGCACAGGAAGACATGACCAACCTGCTTTACACCATTCCCAATGTTCCTTATGACAGTGTGCCCGAAGGTGTAAGCGCTGAAGACAATGTGGTGGAAAAAATGGGCGGTATGGAAACCGAACTCCCCAAGAATGCGCTTCCCCATTGGGAACTTGCCAAAAAATACGACTTGATAGATTTTGACTTGGGCGTGAAAATCACAGGGGCAGGTTTTCCTGTATATAAAGGTAAAGGGGCACGTCTTCAACGCGCATTAATCAATTTCTTCCTGGATGAAGCCCGCGCTTCCGGTTACGAAGAAATCATGCCACCGACGGTAGTAAACACCGCATCGGGCTACGGAACAGGACAACTTCCCGACAAAGAAGGACAAATGTATCATTGTGAAGTAGATGATTTGTACTTGATTCCAACCGCAGAAGTTCCTGTAACCAATATCTATCGTGACGTGATTTTGGACGAAAAACAATTGCCTATCAAGAATTGCGCATATACTCAATGTTTCCGTCGTGAAGCCGGATCTTACGGCAAAGACGTACGTGGGTTGAACCGTTTGCACGAATTCTCAAAAGTAGAACTGGTACGCATTGACAAACCCGAACATTCCAAACAGTCACATCAGGAAATGTTGGACCATGTAGAAGGCCTGTTGAAGAAATTAGAACTCCCCTATCGCATTCTCCGCCTTTGCGGTGGTGATATGAGTTTTACAGCTGCACTTTGCTTTGACTTTGAGGTTTATTCGGAAGCACAACAGCGTTGGCTGGAAGTAAGTTCTGTATCCAATTTCGATACGTATCAGGCTAATCGCCTGAAATGCCGTTACCGTTCTGCCGAAAAGAAAACAGAATTATGCCATACTTTGAACGGTTCCGCACTGGCTTTGCCGCGTATTGTTGCAGCCTTATTAGAAAATAATCAGACTCCGGAAGGTATCCGTATCCCTAAAGCATTAGTTCCTTATTGCGGATTCGAGATGATTGACTAATAACAGCTAATTACATATATTGAATGTCATTCTGAGTATTATTCAGAATCCGATCTTTCCCGACAGATTCTGTCTTGTATGCAGAATGACATTCTTTTTTTATTATTTCAACCTGATTACTAACCATTTAACCTATTATTATGAATACTTCACAGAAAAATTTCATGGTACCTCTTGCCTTTGTAGGCATGATGTTTTTTGCAATTGGTTTTGCATTGGGCATTAACTCTTTCCTAATGCCGGTATTAGAACGGTCAATGGAAATGTCGGCTTCAGAATCCAATCTCCTGCTTGCCGCCACGTTTGTTCCATTCCTAATTTTTGGTATACCGGCCACCAAATGCATTGAAGCCATCGGTTACAAAAAAACAATGGCTCTTTCATTCATCATTTTCGCGATCGCTTTCGGATTATTCATCCAAGCAGCCGCAACAGAATCTATTGTATGGTTTCTTTTCGCCTCATTCATCTGTGGTGCCGCCAATGCAGTACTCCAAGCGTCAGTAAATCCATATGTAACTATTCTTGGACCTATAGAGTCTGCCGCAAAACGTATTTCCATCATGGGTATTTGCAACAAACTGGCTTGGCCTGCTACTACTCTTTTTATCACCTTAGTAATCGGCAAAACCATAGACCAAATAAAAATGGAAGATTTGTTCCAGCCATTTGGTATTATTGTCGGTATTTTCGTTGTATTAGGCATTATCGCCTTAATGGCTCCACTGCCTGAAGTAAAAGCTGCCGGAGAGGATGCCGCCACAGATGCGGAAGAAGCGGTTGCCTGTCCGTATGCAGAAGGTAAAACTTCCATCATGCAATTTCCTCACTTGCTATTAGGAGTACTTGCTCTTTTCCTTTATGTAGGTGTGGAAACCATAGCCTTGGCAACTGCAACCGGATATGCCAAAGCATTGGAGCTGCCGGGTGACAATTACGGATTTATCCCTTCCATCGGTATGGTAGTAGGATACATTTGCGGCGCAACCTTAATCCCTAAATATCTGAGCCAGGCTACCGCAATGAAAATATGTGCCATCATAGCCATCATTGGTTCTGCATTAGTAGCAACCATGCCGGCTGAAATTTCAATCTATTGCATATTCTTTATGGCATTAGGATGCTCATTAATGTGGCCCGCATTATGGCCTCTCGCAATGGCGGATCTCGGCAAATTCACCAAAGCCGGCTCTTCATTGCTAACCATGGCTATTGCCGGTGGAGCGGTTATGCCATGGGTGCGCGGTGTGGTTCAAGATGCAACTAGCTTCCAGACCTCCTACTGGATCTGTGTTCCCTGTTTCCTTTTCATCCTATATTATGGAATGATAGGATATAAAATCAGAACAAAGAAATAATCTCTTTTTCACATCAAGAACAAACTGCAACAAAATCAAAAACGGATTTATCATGATAGGATCAGCCGCCCCTCACAAAAGGGCGGCTTTTCTTTTGTCTTTAAAAAATATAATCCTACCTTTGCATAAATTATCAATTTGACAATCAACTCAGAAAAACAACGAACTTATAGTATAGCAAAATGAATAAGATTATTTCAAAAGAACATTTCTCGGAAAAGGTCTTTAAATTGGTCATAGAGGCACCTCTGATTGCCAAGTCACGTAAGGCCGGACATTTCGTAATTGTCCGTGTCGGTGAAAAAGGAGAACGTATGCCACTTACTATCGCCGGTGCCGATCCCGTAAAAGGTACCATCACACTGGTAGTACAGGAAGTTGGTCTTTCTTCTACACGACTTTGTGAATTGAACGAAGGAGATTATATTACAGATGTTGTTGGTCCGCTGGGTAAAGCCACCCACATTGAAAATTTCGGAACTGTAGTCTGTGCCGGAGGAGGAGTAGGCGTTGCTCCGATGCTTCCTATCGTACAGGCCTTGAAAGCTGCCGGCAACCGCGTAATTACCGTATTGGCCGGACGTACCAAAGAATTAATTATCCTTGAGAAAGAAATGCGTGAAAGCTCTGATGAAGTAATCATTATGACAGACGACGGCTCATACGGGCGCAAAGGATTAGTGACTGAAGGCGTGGAGGAAGTAATCAAACGTGAAACGGTAAACAAATGTTTCGCCATCGGTCCTGCCATCATGATGAAATTCGTTTGCCTGCTGACTAAAAAATATGAAATTCCCACCGACGTTTCTCTGAACACCATTATGGTGGATGGAACCGGTATGTGTGGTGCCTGCCGTATCACTGTAGGAGGCAAAACACGTTTTGTTTGTGTTGACGGCCCGGAATTCGACGGCCATCAAGTAGATTTTGACGAAATGTTGAAACGCATGGGAGCTTTCAAAGATATAGAAAAAGAAGAAATTCACAAACTAGACACCGAAAAGCCGACGACTTGTGAAGCGACTAAAGAACTGGACGGCCGGGATGCCGAATGGCGTGCAAGCTTACGTAAAGCCATGAAGCCTAAAGAACGAATGGCTATCCCCCGTGTAAAAATGAACGAACTGGATGCAGAATACCGTTCACATAGCCGTAAGGAAGAAGTCAATCTAGGTTTGAATGAAGAGCAAGCTGTAACGGAAGCAAAACGTTGTTTGGACTGCCCCAACCCTACTTGTATGAACGGATGCCCCGTAGGAATCAATATCCCGAAATTCATCAAAAATATAGAACGCGGTGAATTCCTTGAAGCTGCCAAAACCTTAAAAGCAACCAGTGCATTACCTGCTGTCTGCGGGCGTGTATGTCCTCAAGAAAAACAGTGTGAATCACAATGCACTCATCTGAAAGCCGGACACGAAGCCGTTGCCATAGGCTATTTGGAACGTTTTGCTGCTGATTACGAACGTGAAAGCGGTCAAATATCCGTACCGGAAGTAGCGCAAAAGAACAACATAAAAGTGGCAGTTATCGGTTCAGGTCCCGCCGGACTCTCATTTGCTGGAGATATGGCTAAACAGGGATACGATGTCACTGTATTCGAAGCTTTACATGAAATAGGGGGTGTATTAAAATATGGGATTCCCGAATTCCGCCTACCCAATAAAATCGTAGATGTAGAAATTGACAATTTATCCAAGATGGGTGTCAAATTCATGAAGGACTGCATCGTAGGAAAGACAATCAGTGTGGAAGACTTGGAAGCAGAAGATTTCAAAGGTATATTTGTAGCAGCAGGTGCCGGGCTTCCCAACTTCATGAATATCCCGGGTGAAAATTCTATCAATATCATGTCTTCCAACGAATATCTGACTCGTGTAAATCTAATGGATGCAGCCAGTGAGGATTCGGATACTCCTGTAACATTCGGCAAACGTGTAGCAGTAATCGGCGGTGGTAACACAGCTATGGACTCTGTCCGCACAGCACGCCGCTTGGGAGCAGAACGTGCAATGATTATTTACCGCCGTTCGGAAGAAGAAATGCCTGCCCGCCTGGAGGAAGTGAAACATGCTAAAGAAGAAGGTGTGGAATTCCTGACTCTGCATAACCCCATAGAATATATTGCCGATGAAAAGGGGCGTGTGAAACAAGTCGTTTTACAGAAAATGGAATTAGGCGAACCAGATGCTTCCGGCCGTCGCAGTCCGATAGCTATTCCAGGAGCAACAGAAACCATTGACATTGATATGGCGATAGTCAGCGTAGGCGTCTCCCCTAACCCGATTGTTCCCAGTTCCATCCCGGGATTGGAATTGGGACGCAAAGGAACAATTGCCGTAAATGAAAATATGCAATCGTCAATCCCGACTATTTATGCCGGTGGCGATATTGTGCGTGGTGGAGCTACAGTTATCCTTGCAATGGGTGACGGACGTAAAGCAGCTGCTTCCATGCATGCACAACTCTCCTCCAAATAAATATTATCATTTTCACTAATTTAGCCCGTTATTAAAAATTAACGGGCTATTTTTATTCTATACCGAAAATAAATCACACAGACAGAATGGACCCCATAAATCCATATAGACCTATATCGCCTATCTGACCAATGTACTGACATCAATTGAAATACATACCATGAATATGAACCCTGTCACTATATCTGGAAATAAAATACAAAACTTGATTACCAAATATTGAAGTAACTATCTAAATGTCTATATGAAATGTGCTCCATGACAACAAAAGAGGTGTAAACGAATCCTTTTATTAACCAAATAAAATTTAAAGTATTCACATTATAAACAATTAATAACTCAAATTTAACCAGCATTAAACTCACTCCAGATTACTTTTGTTACCAATTATAACCATAAAGAAAAAACGAATGACCCAAAGGGTAAATTTTAGCATATTATTCTGCACTATCAGTATACTGACAGCACAAGCACAATGGAACAAACAGGACTCGATTCGTTTACAGGAGCTATTGAATGGAGATGGAGAACTAAAAATCAACACAGAAGCCGTAAAGTCTATCCATTTCGACTTTCAATCGGACAAAGACAATATAAAAGGTACTCCAATCATGTCCGAAGACAAACCGTGGATGAAGTTTCTGAAAGACTTGCCTAAAAACTTCGGCGACACAACCAAATGGGTACGCCCTAACTTTGTGCGTCTTACTCCCTACACTCCTTACACCACATGGCATGAAGATCCGGTTAATGATCCCATTTTCTTGAAAAGAAAAGACTCTCTGACAATATCATGGAAACTAAATATCAAACTGATTCCCGGTTTGCGAAACGGCTATGTAATATTACCTGCCGGCATGGATCAAACGGTAACTCCCAGTAATAACCCATTAATAGGAGGACTGGATGCCGACAAATTCCTGTATGAATCTTTAACCAAACGAGGACGTGCCATCCGACGTAATCGTAATCGTGCCAAAGGTTGGAAAATCTATCAAAGTTACGTACCAACCCGACAGGATTCCATCTTGTTTCCTAGAATCAGCAAAGTATCTGAACAAGATTCATTGCCCAAACAAGACACTTTGCTTATCAAAAAGGATTCAGCAATTATTAACCAAAACTCATTACTTCTTAAAGACAAAATAAACGGCAAGGACCAAACAGAGAAAAGCCGCTAAATGGTTCCACTTCAGTTCTGTTTTAAATGCCCAAACAGAAAATAATGTAAATACAGCCAATGTGATGACTTCTTGAATCACCTTGAGTTGCATAATATCAAACGGTCCTCCACTATCTTTAAACCCAAGACGATTGGCAGGAACCTGAAGACAATATTCAAAAAAAGCAATTGCCCAACTAAATGCAATCACACCAATCAACGGAAGGGCTGCAAACCAACTGAACTCTTGTCGCATTTTTAAATGACCATACCAAGCAAACGTCATAAAGACATTTGAAAAAATCAGCAAAATTACTGAATAAATACCATGAGACAACATATATTCTAATCTATTTTTTATCTGGAAACAATCTGCCTATAATATCCATTATGCTTTTAACAACTGCATATCAACAAGCATTTTGGGAGTGCAAAGATAATGGAAATAATCGAATTAAGAATAATACAATGAGTTATTGCCGCAACAAGCATGTTTTATTTCCGTTGAACAAAAAAGCAACCAATTCCACTCTTTCAATCTGCTATTTGTTAAGAAAAAAGTTCATTTGCTAAACCATGTTATAACAAGCTTTTTTTCTTTCTAAGAATTTGGACCCATCTCAGAAATTCGTATATTTGCACTGTGTTTTTCATAGTATTAGATTTAAGGTTAACAAAAGATTGGCTGTCTGGGAAGATAGCCTTTTTTATTTTATTCTTGTTAGCCCCCCCCAAAAAAAGTGTCACTACTAAAAATGAGACAAAATGAAAAAGGCAAAAACCAAAGTAAGATTGCTTGCAAAAATATAGGGAATGCCAAAGTATGTTTTTCCCGCATCAGAAAACATGTTTGTACACGTATATTCCCATATAGTTATACATACGTATAGACTTGTGCGGACGTATGTATGTATAATTATATGTCCAAAATAAAATTCCATATCAAAGACAAGGGCGTTTTTTAAAAACGTCTTGATCTTTTTTACCGTTACCGGAACTTTGTAAACCGTCATTCTATGGAAATCCCCCCCTTATGCACACTTCTTGCGAGAAAAAAGCCTGAAAACACCCTACTCCCTATCAAGCCTGAAATAGCCCACAATATATGTATATAACTGAGGACAAGCATGTTACACGAAAACATATTTTAGAACACTATGAGAGCATGAGAGCATAAGTGAGAACAAATATTTTTACTATATGCATATAAGTTGTTTATAATTAGTCTGTTATACAGACAGTGAGGGCATGAGGGCATAAACATCCGAACTTCCTCAAGAGAAAAACTGATACGTCAAGAACATTTCTGAAAGCTATCAGAGAACAAAACAATCCTTCAAGAACCAAAGTCCTTCCCCACGATTTTGCAGATAAACCTCAAACAGACCGAAAAAACCGCTTGTTAAAAACTTGTTTTTCAATTGAAAGGACAGAGAAGCACTCTTTACAAGGCAAAGTCATTTAAAAAAAGAAATAAAACATTGCCCGCAAATAAAGTCTTGCTAGCTTGTTCAAGAACTTTCTATTTATCACAAACTTCAAACTTTATTAAATCATTAAACCATTTCTACCCGTATTTGTCATCTAGGAAACAATAAATAGATTAGATTATGGAAAAAATTATTGAGAGAAATGTCCCTATTGCAGAAGAGAATGTAACATTATCAGGACAACCGGCAACAAATATGTTCGAAGACTGGAGTGAGAACATAACTGAAACAGATCTTTTGCATGAAGAAAAAGATAAAGGACTCTCCCCTAAAAAGAATCCCAAAAAACTAATGAAAGAAATGGATCAGATAGTACAGGATGACATTAAAAACATTCATTAATAACTATTCATCCAATCCCCTTTACTATTTTACATTTGTCCTAGGCTAGTGTACAAAAATCACTTGGCGAAAAGAGTATAAGGACAACTGAATACAAATAAATTGGAAACAGCTGCCATAAAAAACAGTTGTTTCCAATTTCAATTATGAACAAAATCTCTATGACGGCAAATTAATTAAGATAACAACACAAGTCTTGATGCCATCCTGTTGGAGCATTATTCACCTCAACAGGGGTAAAATGATTTATCGCAATCACATTCTTCACTCCACGTACTATATCTTTTGCAAACAACGCTGCAAGTCCTAATCCCATTACCCATACTAACACAACAAAAAACTTTCTCATATCCTAATATATTTAAATGGTTATTCTTATGACAAAGAGAAAACAAAGCCTATGCCAAAACAAGACAGGCTTTGATTATCAATTAAATACATTAAGAATAAGCTATTTTCAAAGAAAAAGATCCACATTTTCATTGTAGAATATTTCTACACTTTCCCCAACAAACCAGACATGTACATCACCTTGTATCCGGCACAACAAACAACAGGAAGGATAACTTTATAACATTCTTCCTCATCTAAATACATTAATAATATTGATAGTTGGTTAAGCTGCACACAAGTACAAACAACTAACTATAAGCAGTTTCGTTATATCCCCTAATAACAAAACAACCATATCCACTATAAATCGTGTTCATTCATCCCAGGCAACAATTCTTCCTGAATATTTGTCATGCATTTCCACAAACTATACCGTGCTTCAGGATTCATTTTTTCTAGAGAATATAAAACCTCTTTCATATTTGAACGATTCGACAAACTTTCATAAGGACAATCTTTGATCTGTTTACGAAAACCGCGGATACGTGCCATTTCAATTAAATCCGCTTCATGTACCAAGCACATCGGACGAATAATTGTCATCTCAAATTTACGCATCACTAATTTAGGAGGCATTGTACTGAAGGCTCCCTGAAAAGTAATATTCATCAACAAAGTTTCCAAGATATCATCCATATGATGTCCTAAAGCAATCTTATTGCACCCCTGCTCCTTTGCCACCGTGAACAAAGCTTTTCTCCGATTCCAAGAACAAAGGAAACAAGGAGACTTCCGAGTGTCGGTACTCGGATCAAAAAAAGTTTCATAATGCACAAACGGCACCCCTAAATCCTCTGAGTAGCCTTTCAGATATTCCAAATCAGATTGATAAGGAATATTTGTCATGCCTACATGCACAGCTATCACTGTAAATTTCGGTTTCAAAATACGTGAACGCCTTGCCAATAGCTCCAACAGAGCCAAAGAATCCTTCCCACCAGAAAGACCTATCAAAATTTTATCACCATCCTCAATCAAGCGATACTTTACCACCCCCTTGTTAAAGCGTTGCTCCAACCTTCGCATTATTTTCTCGTCTTCCGTAAATTGTGCCATACATCTTCTTTAAAAATAGGGCACAAAAGTACATGAAAAGAATGATTTATGGAAGATTTAACAAAATAGAATTATGTGAAGCATGAGAATTCCAATTAATATTTGTATTTTTGAATCTAAATAATACGGATTATAAACTAACTATGTACAAAAAATATATCATTGGTTTATTTACTTTATGCTGCGCAGGCAATGCTGCGGCACAAAGCTTGGCGCAAGCCAAACAACTTTTCCTGAACGGAGAATTTGAACAAGCCAAACCTGCTTTCCAAAAGCTGGTAAAACAAGCCCCTTCTAACGCCAATTATAATTATTGGTATGGCGCATGTTGTTATGAAACAGGAGAAAAAAAAGAAGCACAGCCCTACCTTGAAAAAAGCGCCGCCCGCAAAGTCATTGACGCATACCGCTACTTAGGAAAACTATATTATGACATCTATCGGTTTGACGATGCCGTAGATAACTACGAACAACACATAGAATGGTTGGAAAAGAAAAAACGCCCTACCGAAATGGCTGAAGCAGAGCTGGAACAAATAAAGCAAGCAGCCCGTATGATAAAAGGAGTGGAAAACATTACTGTAATAGACAGCTTTGTAGTCGATAAAAATGATTTTCTAAAAGCATATAAAATCAGTAGAGAGTCGGGGGCACTCTATCACGATCCTGCGATATCCGGGACTGTCTATCAGACCGAAATGGGCAATAAAGTACTCTACGGAAACCAAAGCACAGACGGCAAGATGCAACTGTACTCCCGTATCCGTCTGTTGGACGGCTGGAGCGAGCCCGAACCCCTCACGTCCCTTAATGAACAGGGAAATGTAAACTATCCCTTCTTAATGTCAGATGGCATTACCTTGTATTATGCATCGGATGGAGAAGGCTCTTTGGGAGGATACGATATTTTTGTAACTCGCTATGATTCGGAAAATAGCAATTATCTTCGTCCCGATAATATAGGAATGCCATTTAACTCTCCCGCCAATGACTATATGTATGCCATTGATGAATTCAACAATATCGGCTGGTTTGCTTCAGACCGCTATCAGCCTGATAACAAAGTCTGTATCTATGTGTTTGTACCGAACTCTTCAAAAGAAGTATACAATTATGAAAGTACAGACGAACAGATCATCATAAATGCAGCCAGCCTGCGCTCTATCCATACCACTTGGAAAGATGAAGAGAAAGTACGAACCGGCAAGCAACGCCTGGCAGCCATAATGTATGCCAAAGAATCCGGAGAACAACAAAAAGACTTCACCTTGATAATAGATGATTCTGCCGTTTACCACACATTGAACGACTTCCGCTCTGCCGAAGCACGCAAACTTTACCAGCAAAGAATACAAAAGCAGAAGGATTATGACAACCTGAAGAAAAATTTGGATGACAAGCGCGAACAATATGCCCAAGGGAACAGTGCACGAAAGAAGAATCTGACACCCGCCATTTTGGAATTGGAAAAACGTACTGAACAACTTCTGAAAGAAATGGCCCAACTGGATATCAGTGTCCGCAACGAAGAAATAAAGAAGTTGAAACACTAATACAAAGATATTTATGGAAGTATTTATTATCGTATCGCTCATCTTGGCAGGACTACTTCTCTTTATTGTAGAGGTTTTCCTTATTCCCGGCATCAGTATAGCCGGAATAGCATCAGCCATCTGCCTGCTATATGCCAACTATTACGCTTTCGACACATTAGGACCGATAGCAGGATTCATTACTTTGATAGCATCCGTCCTAAGTTGCATAGCCATTATCGTTTGGTTTATGCACTCAAAAACCATGGACAAGCTTTCTTTGAAGAAAACACTGGATTATAAAATCGATCCCCTAAAAGGAACCCATATCCGCATCGGAGACAAAGGTATAGCAATAACCCGCCTTGCACTGATAGGCAATGCAAACTTTAACGGACACATCATCGAAGTGCGCTCTGCCGATGGTTTGATTGATGAGAATACTCCCATTTATGTAGAAAGAATGGTTGAAGGAACGGTGATTGTACGCAAATTCAACCAATGATAGAGAAATGACTTACAAATACGAATTTATCAGGTTTCTTGATTGACATTCTCATTCAAGCATATTTTAGACAATAGTGAAAACAGCAAAAACTTGATATTGAGCTGTTCAAATATAAATATTTACTTTTAAACAACTGATTATTATGATCGAACCCAACTATCTTCCTTTCATCCTTATAGGAGGTGGAATTATTTTCGTGGTACTATTCTTTCATTATGTACCATTTTTCCTCTGGCTGTCTGCCAAAGTTTCGGGGGTACGCATCTCATTGGTGCAATTATTCTTAATGCGCATCCGTAATGTCCCTCCTTATGTCATTGTCCCGGCAATGATTGAAGCACACAAAGCCGGCTTAAGCAACATAACCCGAGATGAATTGGAAGCTCATTATATGGCAGGCGGGCATGTGGAAAAAGTAGTGCACGCACTAGTATCCGCGTCCAAAGCCAATATCGAACTGTCTTTCCAAATGGCAACTGGTATTGACCTAGCCGGTCGTGACGTATTCGAAGCCGTGCAAATGTCAGTGAACCCTAAGGTTATTGACACCCCTCCCGTTACCGCTGTAGCCAAAGACGGCATACAGCTTATAGCTAAAGCTCGTGTCACCGTACGCGCCAATATCCGCCAATTAGTAGGAGGTGCTGGAGAAGACACGATTCTAGCACGTGTTGGTGAAGGTATCGTGTCCTCTATCGGATCGTCCGAAAATCACAAATCCGTATTGGAAAATCCTGATTCTATCTCTAAATTAGTACTCCGCAAGGGCTTAGATGCCGGTACGGCTTTCGAAATCCTGTCTATTGATATAGCTGATATTGATATAGGCAGAAATATTGGAGCTGCTTTACAAATAGACCAGGCCAATGCCGACAAGAATATTGCACAAGCCAAAGCAGAAGAACGCCGTGCAATGGCCGTCGCCTTGGAACAGGAAATGAAAGCCAAAGCAGAAGAGGCACGCGCGAATGTAATTCAGGCAGAGGCCGAAGTGCCCAAGGCCATGGCGGAAGCATTCCGTAGTGGCAACCTAGGTATTATGGACTATTACCGCATGAAGAATATACAAGCAGATACCTCCATGCGTGAAAATATTGCAAAACCCGAAACAACTTTCGGTAATGAGCCATTAAGTAAATAAAACTAGTATTCAACGATTAATATATTTTTCTTGGATGCGAATGGAACTGTTTTTCTCTTGATAATGCTAATATCAATGAAAGTTTATAAATCCGTAACATCTACATCTAGGAAATAATCTGTTTGCATACTCATTAAAAAGACAAGAAATATAACATTAATTATACTGGCCATTAACCACAAAAATAAAGATTATGAAAAAATATTATGCAGAATCTGAGTTGATTATCAATCCCGACGGCTCTATCTTCCACCTTCATATCAAACCTGAACAGTTGGCAAATAAAATAATTCTAGTAGGTGACCCCGGGCGTGTAGCATTAGTAGCTTCTCATTTCGATACTAAAGAATGTGAAATAGAAAGCCGTGAGTTCAAGACCATTACCGGTACTTATAAAGGAAAACGTCTCACCGTAGTTTCCACCGGTATAGGTTGTGACAATATAGACATTGTGATGAATGAATTAGATGCTTTGGCCAATATTGATTTCAATACCCGTTATGAAAAAGACCACTTGCGCCAATTGGAATTAGTACGTATCGGTACATGTGGCGGATTACAGCCTTATACTCCTGTTGGTACCTATGTTTGTTCTGAAAAGTCTATCGGTTTTGACGGACTGCTTAATTTCTACGCCGGACGCAATGAGGTTTGCGATCTGAAATTAGAACAAGCTTTTATAGATTACATGGGGTGGGAAGGTAATGTATGCATCGCCCACCCATACGTTATTGATGCCGACCGGGAATTAATAGACCGCATTGCGCAAAATGATATGGTCCGTGGCGTAACTATCGCCGCAGGAGGTTTTTTTGGTCCGCAAGGACGAGAACTCCGTATCCCATTGGCCGATCCTAAACAGAATGAAAAGATTGAGAAATTTGAATACAATGACTATCGCATCACTAACTTTGAAATGGAAAGTTCCGCCCTTGCCGGATTAGCACGCCTGATGGGACACAAAGCCATGACTGTATGTATGGTGATTGCCAACCGACTAATAAAGGAAGCCAATACCGGCTATAAAAACTCTATTGATGGTTTGATAGAAAAAGTCTTGGAAAGAATATAATTCCCAATTTAGGTGTCTATATAATATGGATAAGATTCACCGGATCATCTATCAATACTTATTCTTATTATCATCCAGAAGAAGATTGGCATAAACAGATTTTTTACAGAATAAGCCAACTCTTTTTACCTAACAGGGGACATCGCTTCATAGAAGACCATTTTTTGTAAAAAACAACAAGATGTCCCCTCATAAAACAAATAAAAATATGGAAACCAGTTTCAAACAAACAACTAGTAATAAAGTAGAACGTTACCGTCTTTTCCTCCCTCAGTTTGAACTTTTAATATCAGATGAAAAAGAAGAAATAAGTGTTTTGGCCAATACTGCTGCTGCTCTTCGGGAAGCCTTCGGCTTTTTTTGGGTAGGTTTCTATCTGGTTAAAGACGACCAACTTATTTTAGGACCTTTTCAGGGAAGCACCGCCTGTTATCGCATCCATAAAGGAAAGGGAGTATGTGGGACCTCATGGGCAGAAGCCCGAACCTTGATAGTGCCCAATGTAGAACAATTCCCCGGACATATAGCCTGCAGTTCTCTTTCCCGCTCTGAAATTGTTGTTCCTATTCTTGCTAATGGACAAGTAAAGGGAGTATTGGATATTGACAGTAATCTATTAAACTTTTTTGATGAAACAGACCGCCGTTATTTAGAAGAAGTAACAGCCATTGTAGCTAAAACATTATATTATTAACCAAATGAAAATGATAAACCAAGATACAATCTGTGCCATTGCCACCGCCCAGGGAGGAGCCATCGGAATAATTCGTGTATCTGGCCCAAAAGCGATTGAAATAACGTCACGCATATTTACACCCGCCACAGGCAAGCCACTGACAGAACGGGCACCATATACTCTTACTTTCGGAAAGATTTGTTCCCCAAAGCGAAAAATTAATAATACACTTTTCCAACAAACAAGTGAAATTCCGCAAGAAAAAAGTGAAACGTTACAAAAAACTTCGTCAATTACTTCTTCTGCAGAAGAAGTAATTGACGAAGTTTTAATTTCCTTGTTCCGCGCCCCCCATTCTTATACCGGTGAAGACAGTACGGAAATCATGTGTCACGGTTCATCTTATATCCTGCAGCAAGTTATACAACTCCTGATCTATAATGGATGTCGTGCCGCTCTACCAGGTGAATACACCCAACGTGCTTTTCTAAACGGAAAAATGGACTTGAGCCAAGCCGAAGCTGTGGCCGATCTGATAGCCTCATCGTCTGCCTCCACCCATCGCCTAGCCATGAGCCAGATGCGCGGAGGATTCAGTAAAGAACTTTCTAACCTGCGTAACCAATTACTTCATTTCACTTCGTTAATGGAATTAGAACTGGATTTCAGTGATCATGAAGAACTAGAATTCGCCAATCGTGACGAACTGAGCAGTCTAGCTACCCATATCGAACAAGTTATTGCCCGGCTAGCTCATTCTTTCAGTGTAGGAAACGCAATCAAGAATGGCATTCCTGTAGCAATTATCGGAGAAACAAATGCCGGAAAATCTACCTTACTGAATGCGTTGCTGAATGAAGAAAAAGCCATTGTCAGTGATATCCATGGAACGACCCGTGACGTAATAGAGGATACGATCAATTTACAAGGTGTCACATTCCGATTTATTGATACAGCTGGAATCCGCCAAACGAACGATGCAATAGAAAATCTAGGGATAGAACGTACTTTCCAAAAGATGGACCAAGCATATGTCATTTTATGGATGATAGACTCTACAGATGCCCAAAGGCGGTTCGAAGAATTAAAAGCCGACATTCTTCCACACTGCGAAGGGAAAAAGATGATTATTTTATTTAATAAGTCAGATCTGTTACTAGCAACACAAAAAGAAGAGTTGTCAGCCATATTTGCTGACATGAAAGTGGAAAAACTATTTATCTCAGCAAAGAAAAGGGAAAATATAACGATTCTGGAAAAGAAGTTAGTACAGGCAGCTGCCTTACCGGAAGTCAACCAAAACGATATTATCATTACAAATGTACGCCATTACGAAGCATTAACACGAGCATTGGATTCTATTCATAGAGTACAGGAAGGATTGCAATTGGAATTATCAGGAGATTTGGTAAGTGAGGATTTAAGACAATGTATCCACGAACTAAGTGAGATTGTTGCAGAAGGAGGTATAACCTCGGAAGAAACATTGCAAAATATATTTCAAAACTTTTGCATCGGCAAGTAAGATATTGTAATCAACTGCAACAAATTAGAATCAACTATAATGAAGTCGCTGATTTTCAGCGGCTTTTTTATTTGCCAAAAATCCAGCTATAAACAGTTGGATACTGTTGTTCACCATATTTTTCTACCGTATTTCTACCGCGGAACAATTAAGGGCTTTTGCCCGATGTCACACTGACGCATTTGTTGACGTGTGTTGACAATGGTTTACGTGAGTAGACAAAAAGGGAAATTATCCGAGCTGTAAAAAGCTCATGTTTCACTAAAATATGGAGAATAACAAAAATGGAAGTAAAAAGAATCTGCCAGTGGTGCGGCAAGCCTTTCATGGCAAAAAAGACCACTACCAATTATTGTAGTCCGCAATGTTCCAAAAGAGGTTATAAACACCGGATGAAGGAACGTAGAATGGAAATGCGCGAATTTCAAGAAATGCTGGAGGTAAAGAACAAACTGGAGAGCCAGGAATACTTTACCTTTTCTCAAGCAGCCAGACTAATGGGCGTTTCTCGCCAGTATGTCTATAAACTGGTAAAAGAGGACAAACTTCGTGCATCAAGGTTAAGTTCAAGAATGTCGCTCATCAGAAGAGCCGACATCGAACTTATGCTGAAAACAAAACCTTATGAAGTTCTCAGACCAAAAGATGAATTTGACGTTACCGAGTATTATACCGCTGAACAGATTGCGGAAAAGTACAAAGTCAACACCAAATGGGTGTGGACCTATACCCGGCAAAACAATGTTCCCAAAGTCAGAATCCGCCAGTTCAATTATTACAGTAAAAAGCACATAGATGCGGCATTTGCCAAATATAAAACGGATGATGCCTTGACCGAATGGTACACTCCGGAAGAAATCGAGAAAAACTATGGGATGACACGTGTAGCCATCCGTTCACATGTCTATCGCAACAACATCCCTTCAAAGAAAGAGCACGGCCAGATATTCTACTCAAAACTTCACTTCGATCTGTCCAAGAAGACAACCGAAGATGATTCTTCAGAATACTATACCGTACAGGAAGCCATGAAGAAGTATAGTCTCACACGGGATTCTGTTTACGGCATTCTGCAATTCCACGAAATAAAACGGGAGAAGAAAGGGCGCTTTGTGAGATTCCTGAAAGTGGAATTTGACCACATTATGGGCGCCAGATAATGAATCTGTACAGACAGATATACAGACTGGAAAATGATTTTATGCTGAATGCGGTCTGCATAAAGTCATTGTGCATCTTCACCGCAAAATTTAAGTCAACTAATAACATTTGTAACTATGTCAGAATGTAAAACTGTAACTTTAAGAACCCGCCCGTTAAAAAATGGTATGCTTTCCTTCTATCTAGACTATTATCCGGGCTACCGTGACCAGGAAACAATGAAGACTATCCGTCACGAAGGTTTGAACATTTATATCTATGCAAATCCGAAGAATCAGCGGGAACGTGACTTCAATGCAACCATGTCAGAGAAAGCAGAAGCCATCCGATGCCGTCGCTTTGAAGCTATCGTAAACGAACGATATGATTTCTTCGACAAGAGGAAATATAAGGCAGACTTTCTGGAATACTACCGTAAGCAACTTCCCAAGCACGACCAGAAATGGGAATTCGTTTATCAGCACTTCTATAACTTCGTACATGGCAAATGTACTTTCGAAGAAATTGATGTGGAGCTGTGTAACAAGTTTCGTGAATATCTGCTCAATGCCAGACAGCTAAAACGGGATGGATATATTACACGAAACTCAGCGTCCGGCTACTGGTCCACATTCAGAGGATTCCTGAAGATTCTCTATCGCAATCGGCTGATCAAGGCAAACATAAATGATTTTCTGGAAAAGATTGAACCGGAAGATGTGGTAAAGGACTATCTGAGTGTTGAGGAATTGTACTGTCTGGCTGAAACACCATGCAAGATACCAGTTCTAAAAACCGCTTCCCTCTTTTCGTGCCTGACCAGTTTGAGACTCAGTGACATACTTACTCTCTGCTGGGAGGAAATTGTTGATTTTGCAGCAGGAGGAAAATGTGTACACACCATCACACAGAAGACAAAGACGGAAGACATCATTCCCATTAGTGATGAAGCTCTGAAGTTAATAGAATACTCACCTGAGAAGAAGGGGTTGGTATTCAAAGGTCTGAAAAGATGCTGGACCCAGGTTCCCATGAAGGAATGGATTCGCTCTGCCGGAATCACCAAGAATATAACATTCCATTCGTATCGTAGAACATTCGCAACCCTGCAAGGAGCGGCTGGGACCGACATCCGTACCATACAAAGTATGATGGCTCATAAGAGCATAACCACGACTCAAAGATACATGAAAGTAGTGGACAGCAACAAGCGTGAAGCGAGCAATAAGATTACCCTAAAAAGGAAAGAATAGCAGTCTGTATCCTATATAAATAATATGCCTAAAGTATGATTATAGTATGATTTAGAGTATGATTTTCGTACTTTAGGCTTATTTTTCTTAAAATCTCAACGATTATCTGTCACTAATTACAACTATTTGGAAATAGAAAATATATTTGCCATAAAAACTAGTACATATAATTACAGAACATGACAAACAATATTAAATTATCGGCACGAAAGACAAGTTTCATACTTGCAGTAAGTTGTATCCTTTTTTCAGTAATTGCAACATATCTGTACATTAATCACCAGATAGATCTGACCAGGTATACAACACCTATAATATTAGGAACCGTTGTAATAATCATAACGTGCGGAGGATTACAACGTGTATTCTATATATTCCTTACGGATGAATGTCCGCAGATCTTTTCTGATAATCAAAGAAATTCTATACCTGACAAGGTTATTCCCAAACCAGATATGATAATTGAAGAATGCAGTGAACCAACTGTAGAAGTTTCAGATATAGAAATGATTGAAGTTAGCAATGCAACAGAAGTTATTTCAATGATTGAGTTACCGGAAAAGACAAAGAATACTGATACGACTGAAAATAAAGCTGTCAGCTCTGAAATCGTTACATCCATTACAATATCAGAACAGCATGATGATTCGAAAGAAATCAAAGTTTTGGAGCAACAACCTACTTCAGAAGTTAAACCCGAAGCTTTTTCATATCTCCAGGGATTCGAAAGCCGTATGGAAGAAATTCAGAAGGAAGAATTAGAGAGAAAAATAATGATTATAAATGCTATTCATGAATATACCACCTATTCTACCGCAAAATTTCTTACCAAAGAGAATCTGCTTATACTACATGAAAACATAGACCATTTGGCAAGTGGGCAATCAGATTTGTATAAACCCATTCGTTCAAAAATGGAAACTCCTCTTACATCACCTTCATTACGACATTTTGTCTGGAATATAGGCGAACGGTTAGGCATATCATTATCAGAAAGAGCCAATTTCATAAAAACCATATTTCCTAATGAATTAAAAAATGCAACTTTGGGATACCTTGTCAAGAATCTCAAAGATACCATACACAGTCAGATTCCTATTGACAGTCCAAAATATGATGATTTTAAATTTGATTATACTCTTATAAACAAAGCGCAATGTGAGAAAAAAATGAATTAATACAGACCGGAAAATGATTCTCGTCTCCTATTTTTCTGCATAATGTCATTGATTTAGTTTGTGGCGTATTTAAACACAACAAATAAAGACATTATGCATTTTAAAAATTTAACCTTTAACGATTTACCTACAGTCGTAGGTGAATTATGTAAGAGAATTGAAAATCTGGAAACTGTATTGAAAAACAGTCTGGCAGTCCAAAACAAGGTCAAAGAGAACCATCACGTTCCTATGACGGTGGATGAAGTATGTACCTACCTTGGCATATCCAAATCCTCATTTTATTATAAGGTCAAGCATGGGGGCATTCCTGTAATCAAACAAGGTAAACATCTTTTTGTCTATCGTGATGAACTGGACAAATGGCTTGAGACCGGAAGAAAGGTACAGGTTCCACTGACTTTTGAAGAAGAACAGACACAGATGCTTGCTGTCACCCGTCGTAAGGCTAACCCTAAAAACGTGTAAAGCCTATGGACAAGACAGACATTAGAATTCCTACTGACGAGGAATTGACCGCTTATATGGAGGAATCTGCTGTAAGTGCAAACGGAGCTTATGAACAGTCACCGGTTGTATTGATGGTAGATGATGCCGCAATCGGTACACTGGGGAACTTCAGTGCCTCTATAGGCAAGGCCAAAAGCAAGAAAACTTTTAACGTTACTGCCATTGCAGCATCGGCATTGAAAAACGGTACTGTGCTGAAATACCGTTCATCATTTCCAAAGGATAAGCGAACTGTGTTGTACATTGATACAGAACAGGGACGCCATCATTGCCAAAAGGTATTGAAAAGAATCCTGCGCCTTGCCGGACTCCCGGAGGACAAGAATCCAGACAATCTGATTATGCTGGCTTTGCGCAAGTACGCCCCTCCGATACGTCTGGCTATAGTCGAACAGGCTATCGGCACAATCCCCGATCTCGGACTGGTGATTATAGATGGCATCCGAGACTTTCTTTATGATATCAATTCCCCCAGTGAAGCGACCGATATTATTTCCAGATTCATGCAATGGACGGATGACCGCCAGATTCACATTCATACCATTCTCCATCAGAACAAGAATGACGAGAATGCCCGTGGTCACATCGGCACGGAACTGAATAACAAGGCAGAAACAGTCATGCAGGTAGAAGTGGACAAAATGGACAGAACAGTGAGCGTAGTAGAAGCCATTCATATCCGTGACCGGGCATTTGAACCGTTTGCTTTCCGTATAAACGATGAAGTCTTACCTGAACTGCTGGATTCCTATCAACCCCAGGAAAAGAAAATCGGAAGACCTGTAAAAGAACCGTTTGATCCGTACAAGGAAATTTCCGAGAGCGTGCATCGGGCAGCTCTGGACGCAGCTTTTACAAACGTCTGTATTACCAGTTATGACGATTATCTAGAACGGCTGAAGGAAGGATATGCCCTGCAGGATATTAAGCTGAGACATAACAAAGCGGTTAAAGTTGCCACCTTCCTCAGTAACAAAAGGATGGTCATAAAAGAGGGAAAGAAATATAAAATCAACCCAGATAGCCATTATTGAATCCGGCTTTACTTTATTGGCAGGGTGTACATATTAGAATAAAGCAAAGTCATAAAGACGTTATAGGGAATATTCATCTTCTCCCCTTTTATTGGATAATCAAAATACTTATATCGTTTATGGTAGCAGTCGAAATGCCAATTTCATTTGTATATACGACACGGCTTGCCGTGCAGTTTCAACAGGTATCTGTTGCGAGATATGCTAAGGTATAACCTCCACTCCATTATGGTTGTACATTGGCGCTCTCGCCGGCTCAGTCACTTCGCCGGTGCGATACTCGCAGGCTCGCACCTTAACCCGTTATAATATTAGATTTTCATGGAAAAAGAAATAATAAAACAAACAGAACAGAACTAGACTCCGGACAACAGGAGGACCGTATTTATCGGGGCCAAAGTCAGCCCCCGACAGAAAGAACATATCAAGTCACTGGCCGAACAATGCGGAATGACCGTAAGCGATTATCTGCTTGCGCGGGCATATAATTATAAGCCAAAGGCAAGACTCTCCAAAGAAGAAGCTGCACTGCTGCAGAATCTGGACAGCTGCCGTGCTGACCTGGTGAAATACACATCAGCCCTTCATGGAATGAGTGCAAGCCAACGGCACATGATGTTCAACTAGATTCCATTTATGGTGAACTGGCTGAAGGAGCTTGGCTATGTGGCAGAAAATGTCTGCCAGTTCCTAAATTCCGTAAAAGAGCCGAACAGTATTCCAACCAATAATAAAACTGAAGAATCATGATCGCAAAGGCTAAAGCAATATCGCATGGCATAAACGACATCCGTTATATAACAGGCGAATCACATAATAAAAAACATCCGGAAAAAATCTATCGGGTATTGGACAATATGATGCCATCGGAACTAGATGCAATGGGTGTCTGGAATTCCATGCAATTTACTCTTTCCCGCTTCCGTCCGGTGAAGAACTCAGTCATCAGAATTGAACTTAGTCCGTCACCCAAACATACCAAGGACTTCACCATTGAAGACTGGCAAAAACTTTGACAGGATTTCGCTAAAGAGTTTGACAAACAGGTGTTCAAAGACAAGGACGAGAAAGTACGAAACTGTCCGACCAATCTGGCCAACAGCAAATACACAGTCTGGCTCCATATGGAATCCAATAGCGGAGTTCCGCATCTTCATGCTGCTGTCTGCCGGATGGATGAAGACGGAAAGATTAACAACGACCACAATATACACCTTCGTGCCCAGTGGGCAGCAGAAAGAGTGGCAAAGAAACGTGGATGGACAACAGCAGAACAGGTAAGAAATATCAACATGATATTGATTACACGAGATTGTATAAATGTACTTAAATCCATGTCATCATGGTCATGGGATGAATACAAAGCAGCATTGACAAAGAAAGGATACACCATACATGAGCGAAAGGACGATGATGGTATTCTTCACGGATATGCTATCATGAAAGGAAAGACGAAATACAAAGCTTCCGATCTGGGTATTGGTAAAAACCTG
This sequence comes from Phocaeicola sp. RTP21359st1_B8_RTP21360_211022, assembly GCF_040911965.1. NCBI lineage: Bacteria > Pseudomonadati > Bacteroidota > Bacteroidia > Bacteroidales > Bacteroidaceae > Phocaeicola > Phocaeicola sp. RTP21359st1_B8_RTP21360_211022. The sequence goes on along the minus strand of NZ_JBDFXP010000029.1, from coordinate 43,015 downwards.
ATGGTTTCAAAACTTCCTGCCACATGGGAGAAACTTCATTATAGGTCAGGCATTGCAGCAAACAACAAACCTAAAGACACTGATTCGAAACAGATTCAGAAGCCATCGGCATCCGCTGATTATACCAAATATAAGATCTACAATCCGAATACGGTTCCCTATACATTGAGTCACGAAGGCCAGGAACATCGGTTCTACATTCCAGAAAAGGTACTCAACCATTTTAACGATGAATTTGATTATCGTTTCGTTTCCAATTCACAGGAGTTAACCGATATGGCAGTAGCAATATTTGTCGGATTGCTGGAAGTTCCCAATGCACCAACCGGAGGTGGCGGTGGTTCACAAAGCGAATTGCCATGGAGAGATAAGGACGAGGATGATCTCTTATGGGCAAAAAGATGTGCCCGTGCTGCCATTCGTACCTTAGGAAAGAAACCGAAAACTGGATTAAAACGATGAGCTTATGAAAAAGAAATTTGATTTTACCGCTGAAATGAAGGAAGTGCAGGTTACCAAAAGTACTCCTCAAAATGAATATCTTGAGGAGGAAAAACGTCTGCTTGGTATAAACGTAAAAGAACTTGCCGAGTTGAATGACAATGTGTATGGATTGAGGACGGATCTTACCGCATTGGTAGATTTATTAGGAAAATACAAACTGTCTATTACTCAGGATACGCAAGATCAGGCTGTTAAATTTGGTAATACCGTTCTTGGCCGGTTTATTAACCAAATTGAGATCAAATGCACTGAGGCAGAACAAAGGATTGCTCAAATGGATAATCGCATTTATTTATCATATAAGGCATTTTATATTTTGATTGTCATTCTAATTACCCTATCCTCTTTTTTGATCTGTATGATCGTGGCGAATGTAGAATTTTTGCATTCCTGGTTAATTTGGAGGATGGTTGCTGCATGTGGGCTTATAGCGATCTTGGGAATTACGATGGTGATAGTAGTTCATAAGTTACTTGGAAATAAAACCTGATGAAAAAATATTAAACAATAGCTTTCTGTTCTAAAAAAATGTGACAAGAATTATAGTTTTCAAGCTGTAACTCTTGTCACACATTTTATTTATTATTTATTTTTAACTCTTCATTTCAAGCATAGCAAGCATTAACAAAATTTCAAATCGAGTACTTTATTAATTATAAATACTTTATGCCTACATTAGAATTATAATGAACTAAATCCTACACGAAAAACTCAAATTAGCGGGAAAAGAAAAGTTTTGACTTGCAGATAATATTATGTGGTTGGAAATTATTCAAGCTCGGTATATTCCCTATTATTCAAAGAATCAAAATGTTCAAGTTCCCTATTCATTTCATCTTGATTTATCAAGAAAGAAGGACAAGATTTTGCTCTTGCAGTATCATGTTGCTCAAACCGGTCTATTCCTAAATATTTATACAAGCGGCATAGTTTTCCTGAGCCGTCATAGCTGTCAACAAAATTTTTACAGTATAAACAATTCTTAATACCAAATCTTTTATATCCTTGATATTTAACCATTTCATATACTCCAAAAGCAACAGGTGTATGAATGCATATTTCCAAAAGAGATTGTTTCCTAACTTTAGCTATATTCTTACACAAAGATGTGTCTTGATAACATTGTGACTTACCGGATGCATATAGAATATAACGAGAAAATTCTATCTCTTGTGTAATATTTTTAGCATCATAGTCCTCCGACTTGAATCCCCAAAACGTTGTTTCACTTATATTTTCAGATTCTATTCCTTCTAGGAGCCTGCTATCACATTTAGAGGATTCAATGAAACCATCATCGACAATTCTTTGAATGTCATTTTCAGATTCAATCTTAACTTCAATAATTTTACCACCATTATGCAATTTAGATACATCACTTGCATGAGTAACAAAAAATTCAATATATATAGGCGCCAATTGAGGCTTCTTAGACGAAAATATTTTCAAATCAGAGCGTCTGTTAATTGAATCATACTGTATTTCTTGTTCATATGAGTCATAAAACTCTTTTAAATTGAATCTTTTATGAGTTGATATATAACAATTTCCATATCTAACGAATGCACATGTCTTTACATGTGGGCAATATGAACGATACTCAAAACCAACATTAAATACTTCTTTAGATAGAAATGCCTCTTGAACTCTTAATTTTGCCAACTGATGCAACATAGTCTCATATGCATTTTCACAATCTACTCCAGAAGCATGAGCAAAATGATGGACACGTTTCATTCCACCATTTTTCGCTACCAATTTTTCCTTACATGATGGACAATAACAATTGCAAAGCTGCCCTGTGTCAACTTCGTCTATATAGACAAGATTACCAATTAAGTTTAATGCGTATGTTAGTAAACCTTTCTGATGCATAAGCAGTACTTCCTCTAAACCTTTTATTAAATTATTATGCTAATAATTGTATAGGTAATCACAGATTTTAATGAATATTTTGTGATCGTTAATTATATAGATGGAGTTCTTTATTTTATACCTTCATAATAAATATTTAGTGGCTATTCTAATCCCCAAAAGTAGTATAAAGTTTGAATATATTCCTTATCATAAGATATCCTACTTTTTCTTACTATCTGGTATCATAGAGTTCAACTCGCAAGCATTACTCACGAGTTGGACTACATAAATTTTCAACTTGTGTTTTAGCCAACATCAAGAGTTTCATGTTTCAATCATTATTAATTCTTTTCTCTGTATCTATAGCCGTTAAATTTCATTTAGAACATTCTACTACTCAAACAATATACACTTGTAGGATTTTATTAATATTTTTACTTATAATACCCTTACTGCACTATCCGTTTTTATATAATATAGCCAATAAAGCATTTTAATAAATCATTATTATATACTATCTAGTCCTACTAGATTCTTAAAGAATCCGTATTCTTCATCTACTAGAGCTCGTCTGTCTAGTCCCATATTCTGATATTCACACGAAGTCTCAGAAACCATGGTACAACCAAAACATGATGCTCTATTTAAGCTATCTTCATTTTCCCAACATAAAGGATCTGAAGAACAATTTACTGCACGTTTCATTGCAGATTCAATAATACTACTAATAAGTCGAGGCTGTCCTTGCCATACAAGGCCTCCCATACTGCCTTCTGCTCCATCTGCTGTATAAATAAGCACGCCACACATTTTGTCTGAGTAATATAGCCGCTCACTCAAACTTGCAGTAGGGTAACCACAAGTAAATTCAAGTTCTTTCATTAACACATGGCTAAATGTATGAAGTAGATAAAATTTAGCTCTTCCGTAAAGAGAAATCTCCTGATATAAAAATTCTCCTAATGCCCCATTATCAAGTTGACATTTATAATGATCATTTAAATCATTTTCTTCAGCCCACCTTTCAATAGTAGCCATATCAAATGCAAAAAACAAGCCTTCACCATATATTTGATTAGCAGGTAATACATATATGTCAGACGGTATTCCATCAAAAATGGGCTTCATCTCATCACCTGGTGCCACAATCTTCCCACTATCATCAAGTTTAGATGTTGGCATGTTTACTCGACCAAAGCCTAACTGTGTATTTGTAAGAGAAACTGTATTCACTTGTTTAATTGTTTTAAAATATGGCTGTAAAGAGTTAGGAATAATAATTTCATTAAACTCTAATCCTTTAGATTTTCGATTGGGTTCATGAATATCAGTGAGAACTTCAAATTCTGTTAATCGATATGTTGCAACAGGATCATTATCTTCGTCTTCTACAATTAATCCAAGAAACATATTTTTGATATTTTCATAATCAAAATCTGTCAGACTACACTGCCAGTTAAGATTTGCATCCTCAATAAATTCATCACAAGCATTATACTTTTTTTTCCAAAATTCTTCTTGAGTCATTTCTGGCCTTCTAGTAACCATTGTATTATATTTCTCAGTTACTTTACTTAACACCATACGAGCCTGATCATTCAACTGCCCAGGCTTTAATGGAATAAAATCTTTAGGAATATATAAACTACTAAAACCACTTGCATAGTATATGCTATTACTAGTTACCATTGCTACTTGCATCTTAGTCTTTTGGCCAGTAGACAAGCATCGTTCATATGCATTATCTTTGTTAACCCATGGACGTTCACCTCGACAATAAGGTTTAATATTCATTATACCAGCTAATGAAACAGAATAACCGCATTTTGAACATTTTAGTGTGCCCCACGATTCTGCTTGGTTACGAGAATTAAGCCATTTAATATTATGCTTACCTCCACAACTACAATCTTCACAGTCGTAACCAAACAATTCGAAACCTGCATCATCATCCATTTTCTCATGTTTAAGAGACGCACAGAAGAACTTATACCATGGGATATCTGATATATGACCATTTGGGCAAATAAGAATAAGTGGAACTGGTTTTAATAGACCATATTCTACATCATCATGTAAAACTTCAGCCTTTATTTTTCTATAAGTTTTCTTATTAGGATCGCGTGGAGGAACAAAATATGTCATTTTCCCATCATTACATTTACGAATTTGCCATTCTTTACGCCACTCATTAAGAGGTTTGATTTCAGAATTAGCAGAAATAAACCACTGAGGAAAATTAATAGCAGGGATATAAAACATATCTTCGCCTAATTCAGTTCCAAATCGCGCTTTAATAGATTCATAAAGTGGATTACCTTTACGTTGTATTTGATTAAATGAATTCAGTAGAATATGAGGTATTGCAACAAAACATTTTAATTGGGTAAACCTTTTTTTCACATTTAAAAAATCCACAAAACGCGGATCTTCAATCAATTCAACACCACATTCTTCTTGAATTTTTGGGATATTTAATGTTTGTGATTGTATCTCCTTTATTTTATTTGATACCACCTCCACAAATTTCCAGTTATTAATACTTAATGGCATAATAAAACCACCCCACTTGGTAGTAATAATAGATCCTACACCTGCAGCAGTAGACAAGATTTTATACTTGCCCATAGATTGATTATATTGATTCTCTTTACGTATATCCATAATATTATTTATTTAAAATGTGAAGGACAGCTTCAGGTTCAACTAATCTTAATGCGGATGGTACTATCCACTTGCTAGCAGCTTTTTGCTCCGAATAATCATCTGTAGAAACTAACAAAGATACCTCTTCAGCACCTTTTCGCCCAGCTGCATAATAGACTAGAGAATCACCATATTGTTCTGCTTTATTTACCCATTGGTCAAGACTTACATCTATCCATTCATATATGTAAGATAATTGCTCTTTTGTTATGATTTCGCGCTCTAGTGCATGTAATGTAGAATCAAGAGCCTGAGTCCTTGCGTAACGATTCTCAAAATACTTTTTCAGCTCAGATTTTAATTCTGTTGCGATTGGAATGGACATTTTATTTGCATCTTTGCGATCAGCAAGATTCTTGTATAAATGTCTAATTATAGTAGCCATATATAAAGGCATATACTTTTCTACAGCCTTTGGTGAAAAAGGAGTAATGGAGATTGGCTCAACATAATAATATAACTTTTCATGAAATTCTCTAAACCTTTCAAAATGAGACATATCTCGAGAACGAAAAGGATTATGTAACGTTAAGACTAATCCTTCTTTATCACGTGCGACACGAGAGCTTGCTTGAATGTACTCAGCGATATTTCTAGGCATAGAATTAATTATGATTGTATTAAAACGGCTTACATCAAGTCCCACTGATATCATATTTGTTGCTAAAATATAATCAGCTGGAAGAATTGCACTATTATATATATTTGTTTCACCTTCTTTTAAATATGGCAATCGTTTATTAGGATCCCATTTTATTGTTTGTACTTTTGTTAATTCTTTTACTGCATCACCACCAGATAAACGACCAGTCAACTCAGTCTTAGAGAATATTTCGTTATATGCATAAAAACATTCCAACATATCAGTAAATCGAAGTACTCGTTTAAATAAACGACGAGTATACTTAGTAAATTCAAGATAGAATTGAGCATCAGTTTTTCCTACCTCTTTTAATGAGTTGAAATAAGAAATTATCGAATAATAATAGTCTGCAGCCTCTATAAATGACTTATCATTAATCTCTAACAATGCTTTATTTTTACGTTCATACAGTGCTCGATGTACAAATAAAATTGCAGCTAAACGCATTTGAGTAGTCATCTGAGTACGTCCAGTAGGCATTATACCAATATATTTGCGTTTAGAAACGTACGACCAATTATCATTTTCTCCTTGTTTATCCCTTTTATAGAAAGCAAAAAACGAGTCATCATAATCTGTTCCATTTTTAGGAAAGATACAAATATCCCGATCATATAGAGCTCGCACTTGAAAACTGGTATTACGTGTGGTAGCTGTTGATGATATAATCTTAGGACGAATCACAAGCCCATCCTGCCTTTTGTATGAACACAACTGATCAATAGCTGCTTCAAACAAACTTACTGCAGAACCCAATGGACCTAATAACAAATGTAATTCATCTTGAATAATCAAATCTGGTGGATTGCATCCTGTACCATTTCCAAATAAACGTCTAGAATCTGCACACGCTTCATTTACATTAACTCGGCGTGCAAGTTGAGCAAATTTATCTACAGTCCCAAATAGTAATGTTGGCGGCTCTTCATATACATGGTCATCACAAAGTCTGATAGGCAGATAGTTTCGTTTTCCATATGTACATTTTTTGTTACTACATCCAAAATAATAATGATCAACAGATACTTCTTTATCTCTAAGCAAAGAACCACACCAAGGACAACGATCTAGTGGTATTTGTCCATGTCCTCCATCAGAAACCCAGTTTTTTCGAATTTCTTCAGCTAGATTTTTATAATGATTAGGCAATGAACTTTCTCCAACAAATAGACCAATAGAAATTTCTTTATCTCCTAAATTGTATTTATCCCATTTCCTAATCTGTTCTAATGCAAGAATAAGTCGTAACGCACGTTGAAATTGTTGAGTTGTAAGTAAGCGTAATGTATAACGCATTATTGCAGCAACGCCATCGCCAGCTCCATTTTTAAGCAACAATCTACGATTTATTATGACTAATGCAATTATACCCAAATAAGACTCAGTCTTACCTCCACCGGTTGGAAACCATACAAGATCTACTAATTCATTGCGTTTTTCCCATTTTGGATCACACTTACTTTGGAAAATTCCATCAAGATTAAGCAAAATAAACGCAAGCTGGAAAGGTCGCCATGCAGCTACAACTCCAGGAAAAATTGTAGTATCTAGCGCTTTATCTTTATAATATTCAAAACTTAAAATTTTTTCATCCTTTAAGACTTGTTCTTGATTATTACTTTTACTATGCCAAAGCTGCATAAACATAGCAGTATTCATTAATCGAAAAATCTTCATCTTATCAGGATTTGTCAAGAATTCATCAATATTATTCTTTATTCTCTGATAGTCCTTCTCACATTTAGTAATATTCTCTCGTCCAATCGAGTTGCCAGCAGCATCTAATTGCTTTATCCATATTTGATATGAATCAGCAAATTTACGAAGGCCTTCAACAATCTCAGTATCTGTATTAGAAGAAAGGACAGAAAGCCACTTAAATTGAAGATATTGATTATCTTCTACATATTTCTTTGGTAAGAATTTGTTAGTCTTTTCATCAAAAATGTGTTTAGTCTTATCTCGTGGTTCTGGTTCTACATCAGGTGTTTCAACAGACGGCATAAACTCTGAACAAACGTGTATAATTCCATTATTATCATAGTACCAATTTGCAGAACAGATGTGGCCAATAGCATAATCTTCAATATTACGATAAAGATACTGCAAACTGCTTACTTCACAATCATCAAGTTCTGGATTTATTTCGTTTCTATATGGTATAATTTCAGAACTCGAGACGTCAATTTTAACTCCAAAAAATGTTAACTCATTAATCTTCTCTGCAACAATAGAATAGTAATACTTAGTATCAACCTTAACCTTAGTAGAGTCATTAGCAAGCATTACTTTTAAATATGTCTTACCATTGATTCCCTTATAAATCTGTAACCATATGGACAAAGAAGCTTCGACTTCAGGAGTAAGAGTATACTTTACTATTCCTTTTGTAACACCTTCTTTAGGGGGGATTATGATCTTTCTCTTCCCTGATTCAAAATCAAAAGCAAATGCTGATAAATCAATTTCTTTACAAAAGTTTGTTCCTACCCAGAACCCGAATCCTTTAGAATCACATATGGATAGTATATCTTCAAAATAAGATAAAAAAGTTTCATATTGTTCTATTTTTGCAATACGAACTTTATGTTCTGCAACCTTATCCGGACTCAAATATTCACCTTCTCTGTTTACGTATTTTAGGGATTTAAATAGTCGTTCTTTATATGCACTTAAAAATTTGTTTTTATCTTGGAAAGAGCTATCTGTATAAATTGAATCATATTCTCCATTAGGATTTTTAGCTATAATTGAACAAAAATATTTATTAAGTTCTCGCATTTTATCGCGAAAATCCTTCAAGTCCTGTGCTTTATTTATAACTTTTAACAAACTTAGTTTTTTGTCTTGGTATCTGAAATACTGAGAAAATAAATCTTTACATTTTTCTATAGAATATACTTTCTCAAAAAAATCATAATCTTCTATATTTACATATAAACGTGTTTTCTCAGATAATTTTTTATAATAACGTCCTGAAATTGTTATTTTAGTACTCGAAGTTAAAGATTTAATGTTTTTAACACAACAAGATATACCTATTCTATCAGGGAATCTACGACTTAGCGAATTAATATCTTCATCCTCTTCTTGATTTCCTAAATCCCTCATGTCATCTCCTTGTTCGTCCGAATCCTCATCTGATAAATTTTCATCACCAATATTTTCATCGTCGTTCATTTCGTATTTTAGATCAGACATAAATAATGACTGATTATCTTTTCGTGGGAAAAGAATGCCTGTACTATAAATAGAGCCTGGCGTTGTATTAAGTACTTCACATACAAGTTCTTTCTCATTTTCATTAGAAACATATACTCCAAAATTATTTCCGCAACCACCTGGACCTATTAACTGTTCCTTAATGAAAGATTCCAATGAATTTCTTTTATCTTTGATCATAACTTATGGATTTAATTAGTCTAAAATTTATAGTGCCGTCTTTTATAAGATCTAAAATAATCTTAATATCATTTTCACTACCAATATTAAGATAATCAAGAACTTCATTACTTAACTCTTTATAGGCTTTCTTCATGTCTGTTTCAAGTAAACAGTGAATTAAAAATGTCCTGAAAATTATATTTTTACCTTCAGTATTTGTACTTATTCTTGACTTTCTATGTCTTAACATTCGAGTATATAATCCCTCTATTTGAAGATATTCTTCAATCACTCTCTTTTGCATACGTCTACTACGAGGAAGTACTGAATTTTCAGATGTGTCTAACCATCGTTTAAATGAAATAAATTGTATCCTTTCAGCTGGAAGAAGTGGTTTCATTATATCATTATAAACAACTTGTTCTCCATATTGTGCTACTCGATGCCCTAAAAGGATCTTCCACATTTCTCGGCTTGATAGTTTCTCTTCATCAGTTAAGCAATACTTTGGATTATTTCGTATCATTAATTCACCTTCACCTGCTCTACGCTCCTCATTATCAAGAAGATCTTCAAGTGGTTGATAAAAATCTGTCAATGGTTGAATTGAAATAACTGTTGGGTCTTCAAAATCACGTAAAACATCTAGAATTGTACAAATTGAAATTTCATCCATATATTTACATAAAACAAAATCATATTCATCTAACACTTTATGCTGACGTGGTCCAAATGAAACTTTCACTCTGTTTTGTTCAACTCCTGATTGCCTGTCACGAACATTTTGTTCATCTTCATCTTCTTTGGGCTCAATACCTATTTTTATCGGTTTATCAGGAAGCTGTATACCGTTTTTCACGTATCTAACACGATAGTTTGAATTTAGAAGTAATCTTAATTGTTCTTCATAGCGATAAGAATACCAACTATAACGAGGATCAAATACAATCTTATTATTTATTTGTAGAACACTTTGTCCAGGATTAAGATGATACTGATCAAAAGAGTTTGGATATATTGCCCAACTCCGTCCCGTACAATGATTAAGCATTGATAGAACAAGGATCTTTTGTTCATGTATTGAATTTAAGAAAACTAAGCCATCTTTATGAGCTTTAAAATTCTTAAATGTATAAAAATTAACCGAAGATGCACCACATTTAGACTGTAAGAAGAATTTTAATTGTTTTTTATAATACACATCTATGTTGTAATCCAAAACTACTGCAATCTCATGGAATTTTATCCAGTTATATAAGATTTCTGTAAGTTCTGTTTTGTATTTATTATGAATAAGTTGTAAAAAATAATCTGTATACTCTTCATTTACCTCAGAATTAAGGTTTAGAATCTCCTCTTTTATCTTTGATAAACTTTGATCTGTAAAACAAATCGCCAATTCATTCCGTAGTTTTACTTCATGAGCAATATCTTGAATCATAAAATCAAATGTATTCTTTATTTGGTATTCTTCTGCATTTATTTCACATCCTAATTCATAGAAATCAATACATGGTTCTTGACGTTCAAATAAGTAATCCATTTCTACTTTTGTGAATGATATAAAATCACGCGTTTCAGCAAATTTTTCACGTTGCCAGCGTTCTACTAAACTGTGTTTATTTTCGTATATCCTCTGTAGTCTATAAGGTTTTTGCGAAAATAAAAATGCTATAACATTATGAATACCAGCATCATAGTCTTCATTATATTCTTTAATTGTTGAGCGTTGCATTTTCATACATAATTGAATGTTACGCCCATCAATATTTTTCTGAAGAAAAAGGAATATATGGGGGATTTTAAACCTCCCATCATTTTGTTCTATTTTTTTATATACTTCATCCTCATCTCCATTTAAAATGATTAGAGATTTTTCTGTTGAAAAAGAATCTCCAACTACATCTTGAATAAAATGATAATGTCCTTTAGTCTTTAATGAGAGCTTATATTCATCAGATAAAGTACGACTATAAAAGAAACATTTCTCATTTGCGTTGGAAGGCATATCTAAAATGTCATCTGTTAAGTATTTTGCAACATCCCGTTTAAATCTAAAATGTTTAGAACATGCTTCACGCTCCTTTTTATTAACTTTTTCTGGCAAATATATAAATGGCTTTGACTTATATGAGGAAAGTATATTTGTACGAGTGCTTTTACCCCAAAGTAACGACATCTTTAATGCAACAAATTCCTCACATAACATCTGAGCCCAATCTTCACATAATGGGAAATATACTATAGGCATTTTGACATCATCACTATATTCCACTTCTCTGTTAATGTAATAATCAATAATATTATTCAGAACACACAACAACTTTCTACCTTCTTTAGTATGTAAATTAAGAGAAGATAGTATATTCAAAAGAGCCTTGAATTCATGGCTTTCCTGTTTTGCTGTTTTTATAAAGTTGTCGTGTAACATATTAATTAGATTTAAGAATAATAATGTCCAAATTCATGATTGCCCGTGTCATACCGACATAAATTTCGAATAGAAAATTATCCCATGAACTCTTGATCTTTGAAGCTGGGATGACAAGTATTATATTGTTATCCTCTAAACCCTTATATTTAAGTATCGTTGTAAAGGCTAACAATTCCTTAGACTTCCTTTCTATAGTTTTTTCAGATAAAACTTCAAGAAATGACTCCATTTCTGCTATTATATCATATACTGAATCATCATCTTCATTTTCTTTATATTTAAAATCAGAATGTATCAGCAATGTTGTAGAAGAAATTTCTCCGCAATATTGAAATAGATGTTTGGTGTGTTCTTTAATAGTTTTTTTTACTTCTCTTACATTATCATGGAAAGATATTGTAAGTCCTGCTATATCATTTCCTTTAAGAGAATCTAAATATAACTCAAAAGCTTCCTGGCAATGTTCAACTGACAATACTTTATTGGCATATTCTACAATAAGTTTATTTGTAGGAACACGTTTGTTCTCATCAAGTATGAAGCATGCTGCGTATTTTGCTATTTTATTAATATTTTCATTCAAATTTCGACTAACATTATTATATCCTTGTTCAAGATCATAAAATACTAGATATCGTCCTTGTTTAAGACCATTGTGTTGTGAACTTAATAGTTCATTGAGCACAATATCAACACCTTTATCAATGACATCTTGTGCTTCATCAATAATAATATAGTCATAATCTACCTTAGTAATTTTACTGAGTTCTTTGCTTAAAAGTTTGTAAACATCATATTGACTATTATCACTTTTAATATTAAGTTCTATATTTGTTATTTCCTTGATATAATTATTGAATGTTTTGACAGTACATGAACTTAATCGTTCTTTATCTAAATCAAGCCGAACCTTACTTGCTAGCAGTCCTGTCCAACATAGATATAACCCCTTAAGACCACTATGTCTTTTAATAAATGCTTTAGCCATAGTGGTTTTTCCTGGTCCACCCTCAATTAATATTCTAGGATTTTTTCTCAAACCTTCTAGAATACTTAGATTGTCAATCTGTAACCAATCCAAAACTTCGCGAAGCGAAGTTAGTGAATATTTATAACGATCTTCAATTGATGGAGCAAGTGAGTTTACAATAGACTGTAATTCTGTCTTTGATATTATACGTTTAGAACGTTTATTTTTACGAATTACACTTAAACAGAAGTCTGCAAAAGAATTATCACTATCTTGATCTAACTTATTCCAAAGTTTATGAGAAAGGTTGATTTGAGAAGAGTCACGTGATATGTCAAGAGTACTATGAGGGAAAGCACATACATAATCAACAAATATTTGATCCTTATTTAATATCCCATTATTTAACAATGCCCATTTATAATCATGAGCTTGCTTAAATGGTGTTCTACTCATTTCCCTTAAGACCCCTTTATAGCTATAATAAAAGAACCCCCTTATCAACTCAATTATACCACCTTTAACTTCAACAATAATTGCACCTTCTTGGCATATAAGGAGAAAATCAATCTGTATTTCATTTTGACCTCCATATGGTATGTTGAAAGTTTTATCATACCACATATACCATGTCAAAGAACTTGCTTCACAATCTCGTACAATACGTTCATACATATCTTTTTCTCCCTGAAGTACATTACCACTATTGTAATTAATACCAATAGTAGAGTCAATTAGAAGAGTATCTTTATGAGATTTAATAATGATTGCCATATTGTTGTGAGTTATTTATAATTTGATTACTTCCAAAGATTTTCGTCTACAAGTTCGGACATTGAATAGTTAAACATGTCTATCAATTCTGCCCTATGATTAGGAAACATTTCTAGAACTTTTATTAGAGACTTTAATGATAAACACATTTTGACTCTATCGTAATATCCATCTCTTATATCTTGTTCAAATTCATCGAATGTTTTTAGCTTTGGCCGTGTAGTTATTTTTAATGTCTTTTCTTCCCAATAAGATTGATTTCTATAACAAAATTGCCAAAAAGACATTTTTTTGTAAAACTGCTGCTGGTTACACCATCTGGCAATTTGTACATAAAAATTTGATACTGGGGCATTATGATAGTCTTCATGCCTCATCACATATCCAACACATCCATATTGCATGAGTATTTTAATTCTTTGAAATAATTCCCAAATGTCTTTATAAAATATATCTACTTTTGTTGGAGACTGTTTAAAACCACAAAACAAATAGAACTTTGTACCTTTCTTTGGATTGTAACGTTTCCAGATTTTAAGTGATTTTTCAATTATATCATGATCTTTCCAATTATCAAAAGCAAAAATAAAATCACCATGATAACGCGACCGTGATAACATTTCTGCCATTTCTTCGCCATAAGGACTTTCTGCTAACATGCGTTCATCAAGACCTTGCCGGAATTGAAATGGGCGTTTAGTCTCTATAAGTTGCTTCAGTAGTGGTCTCCAAATAGATGGGTCAGAAGCAAGAAAATTGTCATCCCATAAATAGATATATGGCCGAACAAGTTTTCCGTTTTTATCTTTCTCATCATCCAAGAACCATTGTAATTTAGAATATGGTAATATACAATTCTCTAGTTTATTAACACAGAATGGACAATGTCTTACACAACCACGGGTTAAAAAACCTATTGAATATTTTTGATAATCTTTAAATTTTTCTCGTTTAAAACCTTTCTTAACTTGTTGATTAATAAATTGATCATATAAATGATAGTAAGGCATCTGACGAGACATGCTAATCCCATACTCTTTACCTCCATGAAAGTTTCTAAGAGTATTTAGGAATTCATCATGTTCTAATTGGTTCATATCTTGTTCACGTTTTCTACGATATTCCATTACACTTACTTCATTGGCATAAAATCCAGTTCCTCCACATTTAAACTTCTTTTCTTCCGGTGTTCCTTTTGATCGTATATATAGTTCTGGTAATTTGGTAAACGTAAAGACACAAGACAAATATATTCTTGTATAATGTAAAGTATTTGCCTGAGGATCAAGAATTAATTCAAATGGAATTCCATTATCTTGGAAAAATCCTGCCAATTTTAGTAATACAAGATTTGGGTGACGCGTACCATTATCAAGTAGATCCGCATCAATTAGTCCTATTATTTCTTGTTTTTTTGACATATTATTCATTCATTGATTTTATAAAGGCTTTGCCTTTCTCTGTCAATACATAACCGCCTGTTTTACGCGAACCTTGATACTCAATCAAATTAAGATCTTCTGAAATAAGTTGCTTAAGGATTCTATCAATAGTAGGCATTGATATTTTTATTGCATCATGCAAGTCTTTTCTTTTAGCTATTCCTAGTTCTGAAATCTTTAACAGGACACTTTTTATCTTATCATTTATCTTATCATTTATCTTATCACCATCTGAGGAAATAAAATCATCCCCAATCAAGACTCTATCACCAAAACCTTCTCTACAAGGAATCTCAATCAAGAAATAACTTCTCTCTTCATTTGTCTCAATCACAGCAGGAGCAGAGCCATTTCTTCTTAATTCGTCTTGTATGGTTGGGATACCGGTTCCTCTACCTTCGGACAACTGAAGCTCTTTGAGATAATCGCCCAAACGACGATTACGGTAGCGGCGTGACTTCAGACGTTCAGCCTTTTGGATAGCATCAATGCTGATGGAACGGTCCGGACCGGCATAACTAAGAATGGAAATCTTTTCTGGCTCAATCGTAATCTCAACCGGTTCTCGTTCTTGATAATCTCTATGATACAAAGCATTAACGACTGCCTCTTCAATTGCTTGATAAGGATAGTTGAAGAAGATTATAGATTCAGCCTTGTCTTTCTGCTTAATGATACGTTTCTTGATAACATTCGTTTTGATATAGTCCAATGCCTGTTTTATCATATCGGGAACAGGGCCAACAATCTTTGGAACCTCAATCATGTTATTGGGATTCTTAATGCAGCCCTCGGGAAAGATAACAATATCTACTTGTGTTGTCGGGAAAAATTTGGCAGGATTCTTACAGAACATCATAGCGGCCACATTCTTGACTAGTTGACGTTCAACGGGCCCTACCAGCAGGTCCATTTGCGACAACAACTCGAACAGGGACAGCTTTTCGAAATCAGCAACCAAACGACTGTTGACTGTTTGCAAGTAATCCAGAACCAAGGCTCTTGAAATATCTGTTATCTCTATACTCTCATTACCCCTTTCATCAAATGGAGTACGATTCGCCATCTCACGCAATTCATCTAAGACTTCACCTCTCGCCTCAATAGTATTGGTTCCACTACGAACATACCACTTACATGGCGACTGATTACTTGCTGTAACTCGTTCACGTACATTATAAGGACGGTTCACTCCAGCTGGCACCCAAATAAGCAAAACGTATTTCCCGTCAATCTCCTGCATGTCGATTCGTGGCAAATAGAATGGCTCAATCTTATGATTGAACCCAACCATATCACGTTGTATCTTATCAAGTTCCTCTATAGGAATACCTGTCACTGGCCGTTTTGCGATACCTGTGTTTTCTTCTTCTTGAACACCTACGATGATGTATCCTCCGCCAATGTTATCAAAATCATTAGCGAAAGCACAAATGGTGCGATAAATTTTATCTGGATTCCATCCTGTTTTAAACTCAATACGGGTGGATTCTATTTTACGCTTATGAAGCAAGTCTTCTATGTTTACCGGAATAGCCATATCTTGATATACTTATTTAGATTTATCCTTTTCTACATGAAGCAATTCTCTTACATCAACATCCAAAAGTTCCGCTATGCGAAATAATGTTTCCAAATCTGGTTGTGAAGCATTAGTACACCAACGAGAAACAGATGTCACATTCCTACCAACTTGCTCAGAGAGCCATTTAGCCGTTTTATTCTTTTCAACAAGGACTATTTTAATCCTATTCAATTGCTTCATAATTGAAATAATTTGTAGTTTAATGCAAATATATCAAAATTCAATGTGAAAAGCTAATATTGTTCAATTTATTTTGGTAAAATATCTTTCAATGATAATTTTATTCAAAAATTAACCACCATACCATTAGCCTTGTCAAGTTCATTCCAGCGAGTACAGAACAAATGTGAGTGGCGAACAGGAGGATAGTCTGCGAGCAGAGCACCAGTATTAATCAGTTCACACTTCTCGTTGATAATGCCGAATGATTCATAGTCGCTATTCTCAAACAAACGTTTAGTGCGCTTAAAGTATGTGGCACGAAGCACGGTAAATACCATATCCACGAACTTCCAACAATACACAAGGCTCATACGACATGTTACTACCCTTCAGCACCAGTTCTTTGTGCTTCAAGATACTAGCTACTACACTCTAGTTACCAACACGAACAAATGCCTACATCGGTCCATCATCTATGTTATAATAAGATATCTGAGCACCAGGCATCACTGTGAGTACAACGAACTCCTTGTCTTCAGCCTTTGCGAACGAGAGGTTGAATCAGGTATTGGATCAATGTGAGACTTGATAGCTTTGCTGATCTTCTCCGCATCATCTTTTACGTCATCAAGACCGACCGATAGTTTTATCATTAGCAATACCCCAAATGAGTCTGCCACCAATACCATTGGCAAAGGTGCTCACACTCTTACACCAACTTTTCGGTTTCTTCACCTCCAGAGCCCCCTTCTTATCATATTTTGTTACCCCGCCTATCAGTTGGTGAATGTCTAGTACTTCCATTTTATATATAACGTATTGACCTACTATTTATTTAAATGTTTAGAGTTCTATCGAACATAACGATTCCCCTTTATATTTTATAATATGTAGCATCTGACTCACAGAAACAACAGATGATTACTTTACCATCAAAGTCACTCTCATGGATTGCCTTCAACGCAATCTAAGCAGCCTCTGCCTTTGGATAGCCATACACACCAGTACTAATACAAGGGAAAGCGATACTCTTAATGCTCTTTTCCTTAGCAATGTCAAGTGCAGTCTTATAGCATGAAACCAGCAACTGAGACTCGTCACCATTACCATAAAAACAGGTCCGACGGTATGGATTACATACTTGCAAGGCAAGTTATATGCCCCTGTTATCTTACTCTGACCAGTTTCGCAACCGCAAGAGTCATGCACTCCTTCAAGAGTTCGCGACCTGCAGCACGATGAATAGCACCATCCACTCCTCCACCATCTAACAACGAGCGGTTAGCTGCATTAACGATTGCATCAACTGCCAGCTTGGTTATGCCACCAACGACGAGTTCTATCTGTTTCATATACTTACCTCTTATTCCATATCGGTTAAAACCATATCGCAAAATTCGTTTGCATTATTTGCATTATAAATTTTAGCGCCAATATTCTTTAATGGTTCATAGCTATGTAGAGATTTTGAACCACCAAGTAAAAATATATATAACTTATTATCATCATTCAAATAATCACGGAAATAGCTTACAGATTCATTGATATTGCCTAAGTCACCATTTGTAATCAACACGGTAACTAGATCTCTAGATCTTACGTCTAACGTTGATTTAATTCTTGAAATTGGAAACTTAGTTCCACCGTGACCATTTGTTAATAGACGCTCCCTTACGTCATCATATTTATCACTCCAATCAACGTATGCATCAATTTTATCACTAAATCCTATAAATGCAACCTTGCTTTTTGTTGATTCAAAGTATGATAAAATACCATATGATGCAAGAACAGCCTGATGCATATTAGCAGATTCCTTCATCGCAGACCCCATACTACCGGATGTATCAACGACCAACAACAAATCCATTTGTTTGCTTTCAGTACCATTATCATCATTAGATACATATCCCCACTTTTTTGTAGTCATTCCAGGAATAAGTCGTGGAGATGTCATATATGTTAACATTAAATCCAGCTCCTCTATTGGGTCACCAATTCTCCATACAGAGGGATATGTATATGAAGACTTGTTTCCTGTATTCGAAAATTCAACAATTGGTATGATATTAGCACTTTGAACATTAAACCAAAGAACTCCCTTCTGCTTATCAGACATACCTATAATACCAGCAATTGCTAATAGGTCGATGAACTCTTCTACAGAGGTTTCTTCTGCGAGTACTTCTATTGCTTCTTTGACTTTATCAGGATCCGCAAAAACAAAAGCATTTCCGTGTTCATCGCCATCTTTAGGTCTACCAACACCCCATTGACCGCTCTGTTGCTGTGATCCCTGTTGACCGCTCTGTTGCTGTGGTCCCTGCTGACCGCTCTGTTGCTGTGATCCCTGTTGACCGTTCTGTTGCTGAGATCCTTGTTGACTACTCTGCTGGGGATTCTTTTGGTCTTCAACATATAGTTTAAAGAATATTTCTGCATATTCTTCAACTTTATCTAAAAATGACGATTTATCTTCTATGCCGTTTTTCGTGAATGAATCAGCTAATTGATGGACAATTTTTAAAAATTCAGGATCAGTTTCATTTATACCAAGATCTTCTTTCCAAATTGCCTCTTTTGTTAGAAACATTAATTTGCAATGCCTTGGACAAGCACTGATATTTGCACCTATTTTTATCCAATCGATTTCACTCTTTAAAGTTTCTTTACTATGTCTATAATAGTTTTTTGTATCAACAATAATATCAGCTGCTTGATTTGAAATTGCTCCACACGCATACTCGATATTTATACCAAGATGAGAGAAATGCTTATAATAAACATCTCTAATTCTTTTTAGCATTCTAAAATGAGTAATTACATCAAATGGGCAACACATATAGTGCTCTATTTCATGTCTTGTAAGTACTTTTACTTCATTCTGAAACTCATGATAACTTATAGGAAGTTTTCCGAAATTAAGATGAATCTGCCAAGTCTTATCTATAGTAATATAGTATTGCCCAGTTGAATAATTAGCATCATCCGGCAAAAGCATTTTGACAATAGGCATAGGAATCCCCAAGGAATTGTGATACTCCTTGACGAATACATACTCAATTGCTTCTTGGGCTTTCAATCTATATGTTTCAATATCAATTGACATTGTTTGCTTGTAAGTATTTGAATAATTCAGAATCTTCGTCCCCTTGGTAGGTAAAGATATATTTTTTCAATCTCTTAACTGACAAGTCGCATGCATCTCGTGTAATATCCAACAACTTAAATGGTTTTACTTTTTGTATGTCACCATTTGCAAGATCGGTACCAGGAATAACCGCTTGAATAAGAGATGACAGTTGAGGATTCGATATTATTGAATCTTTTTCGAGCTTAAATGTATATTCCTTTATTTCTATCTTTTTGATAGAACGGTTAACTCGCTCTGAAATGTACTGTCGATTGGGAATATCATATCTAAATGCTAATTCTGATTTTATAGCCTTAAGCTTCGAAATGTCACCTTTTGAGTTATCTATCTGGTTGTTATAGGACACAATCTTATCATAAACTGGAGCATATTTTTCATTTAAGACTGGAACAATCTCTGCAGATATTACAAGAGAATTATATGATGAGTCTCTTATTTCTTTAAGATACTCATTGAATTCTGGAACTGAAAGTGTTCCTGTCTTAACTCTTTCAAAACCCATAAGAAGATCTTTAATACCATCAAACTCATTTTTGATCATTTGTATGATATTTCGAGTTCCATCTAAATCAATATTTGTTATAAAAATGGATGTTTGCTTCCCTGAATTTGTATTTTTCCAATGTTCAGTTAAAGTTGACACATACTTTTTGCTCAGAACAGCTCTATGCCAAATCATATATGGGGCTAAAACCTCAATATGATTTACATTGACTTCTCTGTTTCCAAGGAACCATGCAAGAGCTTTTCCATATCTGTACAGGTCTTCTTTTACTCTGACGCTTAGTGGTAACTTGATTTTTGAGCACACTTTTTCTGGTGCACACATCTGACAATTCTCACAAAGAATCTTGTCAACAGACAAGTTATCATTAGACTCCTTAAAGGCTCTTTCACATAGGCGATATGAAGCAATTATGTAGTTGATAAACAATTCGGCTTCTTCTGTATATGGAATATTCTTAACAATTTCTTGAAGTTCTTCTAGATTAACATCCTGAAGATATTCCTCAATACGATCATTATAAGATGATTTATCTCGTTTTCCAATAGTACTGAAACTGTCATAATCAGGCATGGTTATCGGAAGTGCAAGAGCAAATCTATCCTTGAATGGCAAAGACAATTCTGTGTTCGCATTGTCCTTTGGGTTCAAGGTTGCAAACAGGGTGAAAGCAGGAACAATCATACTCTGATCATGATATTTTACTGACCCTTCTGCGAGCAATGACAATAGAATATTTTGTGCGTATGGAGATAAACGATTTATCTCATCAATGATTTTCCATCTTGATGTGACAAATTCGTTCCAGACCACTGACAACTTACCATTATCAAGTGGTTTGTTTCCTGTCATTTGAGCAAAATCTAAACTACCAAGGATTTTTTCTTCTGTCAATTGTGGATGTCCTCTCAATATACAATCTTCAATCTTTTCCTTGGTAAGATGGCAAAACAACTGACCTAAATACTTAGACAAGGTGGTTTTTCCTCCGCCATGTCCTCCATACAACATCATTGTGCCACGCTCAACAAGTGCATTGATTACAGCAAGCGTTTCTACCAAATACACTTTTCGATCTTTCAACTTCTCGTTCGAGAACTTTGCACCTTCAAGTTCTGAATTGTGCACATACAAATTGTTTATTCGTATGTTATCCAATGCCTGAATTATATCAATATTTGTCATTATTAGTATTCTTTTGTATATGATAATTTAATAAGTCCACACTCCAATAGTTTTCGGAGATAGTCATGATCTAAATCAGATGGCGTTAACTCTAAAGACTCTTTTTGTTGAAGCCAGTTTATCTCTGTTTCCAATCCAGATTTTTTCATGATGTCTTCAAATATCTGCTGAGTTTTATTCTTATCCTCAAGCATTGTATCTAAAGTTTCATCAGAAATAGAATTCATAAAATCAGAGAGTGGCCCTAAACCATTCACAATTGTTGCCAGAGTTCCATTTTCAGAATCATATATTGAGTCAATATCATTTTGTAATTCTGGATGAGTTTTTGCAATCTTTTCCAACATAGCTTTTTTGGTCTTGTTATAGTTTGCCAAGAATTCATCAAAGCAGTCTTTTACTTCGTCAAAAATCTTTATTCCTGAACTATGGAGCTTTGCAATTTCATTATGACATTTGTTTAGTTTTGGAACGATTTCCTCAAATTTCACAGTAAGTATCTGTGGTAGTACATTAGCGTTTCTTACTGTCTTGTAATTCTTTATGAGCAGATCTATCTCACCTTCTTTTTCGAATCCATCCCAAGTTTTATTAAACGACAATTCATCTTCTGCATAGAATTCTTTTATGTCAATGTACTTGGCTTCAATATCATTCCAAGTATTCTTAATAAAATTATTCAAGCATTCAGCTACATCTCCTTTTGTTGCCAACATGGTGTCATCGAACTTCTTGAAAAGTTGCTTAAGTGTATCATCCGAATTACTTGAGATGCCAGTATCAGAAAGTATGGTTATTACTTTCTTAATAGACGCGATTCTGTTTCTTACTCGCAAGTATAGTTTTGACTTATTTTCGGACTCATTAAGTGCTGTAAGATTCTGTCCATTTTTTATAGACTGCTTAATTATTTCGGAATAGAATGATATTGTCTCATCATTCTTTTGTTCTTCCGTATATAGATCTTCTACCTTTGTATAAGCCAATTCAGAAATGTCTGCTAAACCAACAAATTCATCCTCTAAATCTGTCAAGAATCCATCAATATTATTCTCAAATTCATCTGGCTTATTAACAAATGCTGAGACATCTGATTTCAACTTTTTATTAAATTCAGAGATGATTTTATTAAATATACACTTGTCATCATCAAAAGAAATGTTTGCAAGTGTACTTAATATTGAATCAATTCTAGAAGAATATGTTTCATAATTACCTTTTAGGAAATCTCGCAATTTAGCAATATTATTTTCGTTATTCTTTGTATGTTCCTCAACCCATGACACAAATGCATCTAACCCTGGAGCTGTCATTTTTTCATACAAAGAATCAAATAACTGTTCAAGTTGCTTTGTGCATTTTTCAAAATCTTTTTTGGTAAGGATGTTTGAAATCCTTTCCTCAATTGCGTTAAGCTCATCTTGCCACTCTTGCTTGCTAAGCTCTAATTTAAGAGTTTCGGCATATTTATCACCTTTTTTTATCTCAAGAGCCTTATTGTATTGCTTTGTAATTTTATCAATATTCATATGGTTACTCTTTTAATAAATCTTTGATATATTCATAAACCTTGGTATAACTCAATGCTTCTGCCTGACAATCTCTACAGAACTTTAAGGTTTCGTCCATTCGAACTTTATATGTAGAATTAGTCAAACTTGTTTGAAGCAAGGCCTTGAACTTATGAATATCAGACTCGTCAATTGAAGTTTCTTTTGCAGGATGCAATTTTGCATCAATGACATTTTGAACTTCTGATCTTGGCGTCAAATATCTAGCATACTGTGTCCAACACCAATCACCATCATATCTTTGTGGCTGACCATTAGGCTTAAGATCAGAAAGGTTAATAAGTTTTGATGTCAATGAATCCTGATATATTGTATTGATAGGTAACTGATATTCTTTCTCGATAAGTTCCTTCTTATTCTTTAAGGATATCAAAATACCATTAATTTGATGTTCAACAACTTTGGCTTGTGAAACTATATTTGAGATTCTCCATACGATTGATGAAATTATTGCAAATATTGATACACCATCCTTGTCTTCTAATACGATTCTCTTACAGTTTGACAGTAATCTAGATACCAATTGTAATTCAGATACATATCCTTGGAAAGGCATTTTCTCTGGATTCGCTTTCGCATAATTCTTAGAATACAACAAATCTGTTATAGCTGCTATGTGTTGAGTTGAATTCGATATTGTTGAAACAAGCTCTGTTTGCTTTTCTTCAATTCTTGTATTCAACTGACTACGCAACAAAGAGAAATCAATCTTTTCGATATACGCTTTAAGATATAGCAATTTTATCAATGTACGCCCCTTGCTAAATCCATAAGACATATCATTATTATATGAAGCTATCCAATGATCATTTAGAGAATCCTTCATAAAAGTCAGCAGTTCGTCCAACTTACTTACAGATCTCTCATTATTCATCATAGCTGTGAAAGAACACAGATGTTTAATGATGTAGTCTTCATTATCATAAGAACTCATCAATTTACTGGCAGTTTCTCTTGATAAAATATTTAATATTTGATCAAAGAATAAGGATTCGTTAATCCTATCTTCAATTGGGGGCAGATACAAAGCATTTCTAAAGTTTCCTACTTCTTGAAGGATCTTTAATAATGATTGATAACTTGATGTAGGCTTCTTTGCATTCTCCAAGTATATAGTACATTGCAAGATACTTACTTTTTGTATCAGTTATATCTGCAGATTCAAGACTGGTAAAATCCCAAAGAATATTGTCTTCATAATCCCTCTTTTCGCAGATTAGGTTTTCCATTGCTGACTCATGGTCTTTTTTCTGCGCAAGAGAAATTGTGTTAATAACACAACTATCCCCTTCCAATACAAGTCTGGAATAGTGTTCAATTGTTCTAATAGCCTCCTTTTGCTTTGTCCATTCTCTATTTTTAATAACGTCAATGGCTGTATGGAAGTCGTATGTACGATTGTCGTCAATCAAAACAATATCATTGCAAGATCCAGCTACTATGACAATTTTTGCCACAGAGTCAATAAAATCTGCTATTTGTCCCCCAAAATTGAACTGATAGTGATTGTAATCCTCAAAAACCAACTTTTTCATTTTACAGATTGGCAGAAGGTTACCTGAACCATCCTTACATACTTCTTCTTTCAGTTGGCTTATATATTCATGTTCTTGGAGATATACTATTCTAATAGTTTTACTTGCATTGGTATGCAAGTCATTCTTTTGTGATTTGATATAGTCTTTAAGCCTGAGGATATACTTTTTTAAAGGTTCATCCTCTAAAATAGGTACAAAGATAATTGTATTGTCACTACTACGAGAAGTCAAAAGGACACTCTGTCTGAAATTTGAGGATTCAAGTTTTTTATCCAAACTCATATCCTTATATTTCAACTTCGGAGAGCCAATAGGCTGTTCAATGATTTCCCTAATGGCACGTAATGAATACTGCATATAAATCTCATTTCCTGATTTAATTTTGCAAGTTTCAAAAATACTATTAAGATTCTCAAAGTTATCATCAATTGTTTCCTCTTCGACAGAAGATTCAATAAATTTGATAGAATCTAAGATAAAATCTTTTGTCTCTCGTGTTACTTGGTCCTCATTATCCTCATACTGACTAATAAAGTCGTATGTTAACTCTAGTAATGGAATCAAGAAAGTTGTAGCAAGTGCTTTCTCTTTGTTATTTCTGCATGCAGTTGAAAAAGCAATTTTACCGTCAGAATTAGAACAAGCAGAGAGAATATAGCTAAAATACTTACCAACATTTCTTATATAATCAACGCTTGTGTATTTCCCTTGTTCTTTACACTTTTCAAGATATGCAGAAAAATCATCACTAATTGCAGGATTGAGTTCTTTTACTACAGATACTAACTCATCTGTACAGAAGAAATCTTCTGCACTATCCTTCATTGCCTCTCTGTATGAATCCTCAATCTTAATGGATTGTGGTTCAAAATCTAGTAAAAGTCTACCAACAATCGGACGAATGTAACTATTCATTTGATTGAAATAAGAAACCTTTAGGTATTTTACTTCTTCACCACTTTCATCTATTGGCTCATTGAAAATGTCCTTTACAAGGAATTCTGTTGCATCATATTCCTTATAAATACTATAATCAATGGCATCCCACAATTTCTGTATATGACCTGGACGACAACGAGACATCCACCATATAAAATTCACATATCCATTAGCGCACTCCTTCATAAACTTACGTTTAAGTAAGGCTACCGTTGGAAATGGAATCTGAATTGTCTTCAGTCTTCTATTAGCAGCTGTTTCGCTATCATTATTTCCATCTGTTCCCTTTTCTTTTGCTACTTCATAGCCAGAAGCTGGTCCATTGCCAATAACTAATAAGAAAGGTTTTGTCTGAACAACTTGATCAAACAATTCACGAAGGATACCACCCCCAGATGATTCAACATAACGTTTGAGTTCATAGAATTTTGACTCAAATTCATCCACAAGGAGTATAGGAGGTGTAGTGCTTTCTAATGCTTGGCGGATAACTTCTTCGGAAAAAACAAGTTTGCTAATTTCTGATTCTTTGGTATTATTTGAATCCAATGTGACAGGAATGAAATCTTCCAAATACTGGTTTAAGCTTGGATTCTCAGAATCATCACCAGACTTAAAATCAGGGAAATCAATATCGCTTATATCATTCCAATTAGAGTTTCTCAATTTGTCGATCTGCTCTTTAATGATACTATTGATAATTCTGCTAAGTTGGTTATTTTGAACCTTACCAGATTCCAATGACTCTGCTTCCTTCTTTACAGCATCAACAATCTTAGCCAAAGGCATGTAGAAGGTAGGCGTTTTTAGCACTTCCCAACCGTAATGGAATAGATAGTATAATGTTGTTGATTTACCAATACCAAAAGCCCCCTGTAACATTATTGGTTGGATATTGCCTTTGTTACAGCCTTCTTTTAGATCAGACTCTACAGTTTCTCTTAGTTTTTTATGTTCGTTACTAAGATCAACCCATTTAGTTCTTTTTATGAGTGGGATGTAAGTTCCTGCCATATTATTACTTTAATCTAATTGTTATCGTTTTATTCAGAAGTGGAGATTCTATTTGGTATAAACCTTTTCGCAAACCTCCATATACTATTCTCTCAGAATTTGAGGTACCTTCTATTTGTTTGTTTTCTAGATTCCGCAGTACTACTTCTACTTTTGGAATAATAGTTAAAATGAACTCTGCTTTCTTTTTCCTGACCTCAATAAAGAAAGGCATATGCTCATAATTGAACTCAATGCAATCATTCTCAGAAACAATATTATTGGTTCTGGCAGCCATCGCATATTCTTCATGTCCATTAAGAGGAATCAATCTTGGCTTAAGGACATTCATTTGAGGCATGTGTTTTGTCTTAGAATAATCCTCATAGTTAACATCTACAGAGAATGAAAAATTCTCAGACCTTTCAAGATTATTCATAAACGCAATCACAGAATGGTTTAAGAATCGAGCATTTGATATTTCTATTTCTCTGAATTCTTCTTGGTCATTTGTCAACTTACAGTCTTTGGAAGAGCTATCCCAATAATAATCACCTACGTATTTATCCAGAATTTCAGTAAGAATTGGCTGCTCATTCCATCTCTCTATAAAGAAAGGAAAACCTGTTATTGATTCCTCTTCACAAATTTGATCATTCTCAGAAGCCATTTCAACAAATGGAGATATAGGACATACTCTAACAAACATTCCATCTTCTCCTATCATTTCTTCTTGAGAAACCAATAAAACCATAATAGGAGCAGCAGCCGACTGGAGTATTCCTTCGTAATCCATATAACTTCTTTTAATTGTCCATATCTGATTCTCTTTGATTTTAGGACGTAGATGCAAATAATTGACAGGCACATCATTCGAAGCGAATAAGTCGTTAATGCTGGCCAATTCTTTATCTGATACTATAATGTCTTCTTTCACCTCAGGAATTATCGGGTTCTTGAGGAAATCATTTATGATGTTCATATATTCTACGTTTGTCATAATGGTAATACTCCCGTTTCTGATATTTTGTCCAAAGCTAAAGCAATATTTTGCAAGAAAGAAATACCTTCCTCTTCATTATTAGGCACATAAGTAGAGAAAATTTTTTCTTAAAATCTTCTATCTTGCGATGGACAGAGCTTTTCGGAAGGTTATACTTATCAGCGATGGATGATAATGATATACCACCTGTATTCTGAAATATGTACTCTAAGAATATACGTGAATCTACTTGACCTACGTCTTCGATTATTGTCTTTATTGCTTTGGTTTGCTCATCGTCAAGTTGATTATAAACAATTTGATTTTCTGACATATTTGTCTTGAAGACTGACTGATCTAATAATTCAAAGACAGCTTTAGCCAAAGAAGAAACCGATACATAACCATCAGCCGACAAAAGAATATCTTCTATTGCCAGTTTAACAATTGGCTTAAAATGTTTAGTATCTTCATTTATTGGATAATGAGCAAGATACTTAACGACATCATCTAACTTATCTATCCAATTATTACCATCGGACATTGAACTTTTAACATAAGCACTATGTTCGTGAGTTTCTTCATCATAGTCTTCTTGGCATATTTCTTGAACAAGTTCCTGACACTTTTGAAAACTCAGACCGACCTTTTGTTGTTCTTCCTTAATTCTGTTTGAAACAAAAGAAATGAACATTTGTGTAAAATAATAAGACAAATATTCAAATGGCACTTTTGACAAATACTTAATCTTATTTTTGGATATAATCCACTCAAAGAACTGGTGACTCAATTCCTTAATATCATCACTTTGCCAATCATTGTCATTATGATCCGATACTATGATACTTTTCTTCCACTGGTATTTCCTCACCATCGAAGTAATCGTACCAAGTATGTTTGCGTAGCCTCTGGATGTTAGTTTTCCAGAGAGCAACTCTAATAGATATTCTTCCTTAAACATTGATTCCTAGGCTAAATTTGATTTGTAATTTGAGTTCTTCTATTTGGCTGTCACTTAAGGAGTCTATTCCATTCCAACCTCGTTGCAAATTAGTTAAATCCTTAGAATTATATGTCATTCTAAGTTTTATCAAGAAGTAAGAGTAAGGACAATCGGGATCATTTGGATTGATCTTTACCCTAAAGACATTTGTGCCCTTATTATAGTCTTTGGACGTTCCTGGAATTATCCAGCATTTTTTGTTTTCATCAAATACTCTTCCAACAACAGACGGATGAAAATCATCTTTGTCCTTGTTGTGAGCAAAATGATTATCCCAAATACCATTAGGAGCAACCCATATAGAGCCTATTACAGAACAATAAATATCCTGTAGTATGCTCTTCCAATTGGATAATTGTAAATTAATCATTTTAATGTTCTATCTATAAACTTTTTGTTACCGTTCGTTCCTTTGCATCAATCATTTAAATCAAAATACTGGCTACCCAAGAATGGCAGTTTCACTAATTTACCTTGTTTATATGCATTATAAGGCGAGAGATTCTTATGTAGCCCTAAAGCTGAAAGACGAACCACATTTGTTTCTCCCTGTTCATCTTTATCCGTAAACCATATTGTATCACGTCGTATAAACTCCTCATTTAATAGGTTAATGTCGTGAGTAGTCAATAGCATTTGTGAAGTCTGATTGCTATTAGCCAAGAATACTTTTATAAAATAGGATAGCAATTCATAATGAATGCTTGTTTCAACTTCATCTATGGGTACAAACTGGTTATTTTTCAGAAGGAAATTCAGTATTATGCCCATTCCTAAAAATCTCATAGTACCGTTTGATTCATACTCTTCAGATAATTCATATAAACTATTCCCTGTCCTATGAGTGAATGTCAATTCCGTATTTGTTATTTTACCTTTTTTCAACATTTCTGATTTTGCATCATCAGCAATTGGAGCTTTCTGAATCAGTTGTTCTAGTTCAGGCGTTATAAGTTCTTCTTCTTCATGAAGAGTAACATCTTCAATATTAAAATCCGAATCCTTTAAAAAGTTCAAAATAAATTTCTTCAGATTTCCATCCTTGTCCTTATCCAAATGACGTTTCACATATCCCAACAAAAGCATTCCAGGAGCAAGAACATCTTTTACTTGCTTTGCAAAATAGTCATAGACATCATTTAGCTTGGTCTTCCCTACATTGCAGTTTCCAAAAGCAGCAAGCACACTGCAGTTATTTATTGTGTTTCCTGCTATGGTATCCTGATTTTTCTTTGCCATTTTCAGGTTTGTTCCAAATTCTATAACTGAAGAATCTGTATAAGGATCATAGCTACGGCTATAAAGTTTTGTAGGGCGTATGGATTCATACACAGTTAATGCATCGGAAAGTAAGTATCTGATTATCAAATAGTTAAATTGATTACAATCGATTAATATGGCGCTCTTTACGGGCGCCTTTTTTGTTGCTCAAGTATCGTTGATAATCGTTGCTAAGCCTTTTTACGCCATTTTTTGTACCTCCTGTGTACCTCACAAGCCCAAAGTCGGGTTTACTGCCTGCCAGATGGTGGACAACCTGGAACGCCTTGGAACGCTGTGGTACGCAATGAAACAGATTTGGCGAACTAAAAAGATAATTAAAATGGCTAGTAACATTGAAATTCAAAAGAAATGCGAGTGGTGTGGCACCATTTTTACCGCCCACAAGATTACTACAGCATACTGTGCACACAGGTGCGCAAACCTCGCATACAAAGATCGAGTTAGAAAAAAACGAATTCAAGAATTCCACTTGAAACATGATGTAGAATTAAAACCTAATTCTGAAAAAGAGTTCTTAACTCCTACTGAAGTTGCCGCATTTTTAGGTGTAGGCCGTACCTCAATTTATCGGTATATTAAAAACGCGGAAATCAAAGCGGTCAGATTTGATGGGAAAACTCTTGTACGGCGTTCGGATATTGATAAGATGTTTGATTACATTATTGCTTCCAATAATGAGAATAAGCCCAAAGAGAAAAATCCAATATCAGATTTCTACACCACAGCTGAAGTAAAGGAAAAGTATGGAGTAAAGGATTCCTGGATATTTCACATCGCTAAGGAACATAATATTCCACGAACCTTTCACCGTGGAAAAACCTATTGGAGCAAAAAGCATATTGATGATTACTTTGCAAAGAAAGCTCCCGATCCTGAAATCAAGGAATGGTACAGCACACAAGACATGCAGGAGAAGTTCGGCATGACGCTAACGGCCATTTATTCTTTTGTATCAAAGAATGCCATTCCCAAGAAGAAGGTTGGCATCATGGTGTACTACTCCAAGAAACATGTGGACATTGCCAAAGGCCTTATAGCTCCCAAAGAACCTAAATACTACACCATTGCCGAAGCGATGGAGCGATTCAATCTGACACGGGATCAACTCTACCATTATGTGAAATACCATAATATTCCCCGCATCAAGGTCGGTAAATATACCAAGATCCTGCGGGCAGAGCTGGACAAGTTTTTTGAGCCTCCAAAGATAGAATAAGCTGAAAGTTATTTTCCGGTGATAAATACCACCATTAGAACACCTATTTTATTTGCAACAAAAACAAGTATTAATCAAAAAACAATATAGCTATGACACTTACATGCACCAACGTAACTTTGAGACAAAAGCCATTGCGTAACGACCGTATATCTCTTTATCTGGATTATTATCCGGCCATCCGCAATCCTTATACGATGAAGATGAGTCGCCGGGAATTCCTTGGTATCTACATATATGCCAAGCCCAAGAACGAGCAGCAAAGAATGTTCAATCAGGACATGCTGAACAAAGCAGAGGCAATCCGCTGTATCCGTGTCCAGTCGCTTATCAATGAAGAATTCGGGTTCCTTGACAAGAACAAGCAAAAGGTAGATTTCCTCGCCTACTTCCGGACAAAGGCACGGGAAAAATATGAGAAATGGGATTGCGTTTACAATCACTTCGAGAAATTTGTCGGTGGCAAATGCACCTTTGGTGATGTCACCGTAGAATTGTGCGAGAAGTTCAGGGATTACCTGCTCAAATGTAAACAGATCAATCATCCCAATGCTTACATCTCACGCAATTCGGCAGCCGGTTATTATTCGACGTTCCGTGCCTTATTGAAAATAGCCTATAAAGAGAAGATGCTGCGTGAGAACTTGAACGACTTTCTGGAAAAGATAGAATGGAAAGAGGTTAAGAAAGAGTATCTGACACTTGATGAAGTCAAGAAACTGGCAGCTACGCCCTGCAAGATTCCTGTCTTGAAACAGGCATCCCTGTTTGCTTGCATGACCGGTTTCCGTATCAGTGATATTCTGAAGCTGGACTGGCGTGATTTTGAAGTCGGGCCAGATCAAGGCTACTATATTCGTATCTGTACCGAAAAGACAGAAACCGAGGCCACCCTTCCCATCAGTCAGGAAGCACTGGAGTTGTGTGGCGAATGGGGCACCGGAAAAGTCTTTAAAGGCTTAACCCGCTCCATGACTCATCATCCCTTGAAACAGTGGATCGCCGAAGCCGGAATCAGAAAACACATAACCTTCCACTGCTTTCGTCATTCATACGCCGTCATCCAAATCTCTTTAGGTACAGACATTTACACGGTATCGAAGATGCTGACGCATAAGAATGTCACCACGACACAGATATATGCTGATTTGGTTAATTCTAAGAAACGCGAGACGGCGAATAAGATTTCGCTGAAATAATAGAGTCATTTTTTTATCTGTAACAGGCCATATCTGGTAAATCTGCCGGATATGGCCTGTATATAATAATATTATTAATGGAAGCGGTTATTGATTGCCAAGTCGAAATTATACCAACCAATTAAGTTCATTAAACTGTTCTAACATCTTATTTCCGCATGCAGGGTCAATCTGTCTTACAAACATTATCTTTCCCCTTAACCAGTCTTTGTACAATCCCTTTGTCGTTTTCAAATGTTGATAATGTTCATATACTCCAAACTTCTTACAAAAATGCAATTCACGTAATATTTCCTTTTTATACTTTTGCGATACATGTACTCCATTTGTTACAGTCAAACCTGTAACCTCTTGCTTGCATCCTTTATAACGTACTTTTGTTTTCATCCGATTTACTTTAAATCCATTCAAATATACGATTTTATAGATGTCTTCAATAGGTGGAACTTTAACATCAGAATCAGCCGAAAATGTTAGA
This sequence comes from Phocaeicola sp. RTP21359st1_B8_RTP21360_211022, assembly GCF_040911965.1. Classification (NCBI taxonomy): domain Bacteria; kingdom Pseudomonadati; phylum Bacteroidota; class Bacteroidia; order Bacteroidales; family Bacteroidaceae; genus Phocaeicola; species Phocaeicola sp. RTP21359st1_B8_RTP21360_211022. The sequence goes on along the minus strand of NZ_JBDFXP010000029.1, from coordinate 10,507 downwards.
TCATCAGCATAACGTGTATAAATTATTCCTCGTTTTTTACAATATTCTAACATCATTTCATCCATTTTCGATGCTATGATATTTGATAACATTGGACTCGTTGGCGCCCCTTGTGGTAGTCGTGATTTATATGTACATAAGGCAGTTAATGTTTTAACAACTTCTTCTTCGTATCCTAGAGAACGAAAATAATTATTCACACTATCTAGTTTTATTGTATGAAAAAAATCTTTCAAATCAACATTAATCAACCAGTCATGCCCCGCATGAGGTATAGCATTTGTCAAAATACCACGTACTTTGTCCCTATTCTTAAATGCAGGTATAAAGCCATGTACGCAATCATTTATTGATAAATCTTTACAAAGTATATTTATATAAATCCATCGCTGCATATTTTTCAGCATATAATCAGGTGCTTCTATTAATCTATTACCACCAGACTTTTTCCTGATCTTGTATTCTGTATAATGTTTCTCAACATTGGCAACCATTCCTTTGAGGGTTTCTGCGCAACATTCAAAATACATGGCAAGATGAACAAAATCAAATATCACAGGGAGATTTCGCTGGTGCAAACTCCCTGCATATTCAAAACATTCCTTCAAATATTTTTCCGTATGGTTGTTTTCTACGGCACATTCTTTAAAAAGAGACTCCCAAGTATCTGTCATAGTCATTTACGTAATTGTCACTTTAGTGACAGTGCTGGACAAGCTTTGTTCAGCACTATCAGTGTAATTGTTTTTTAATTTCTGTACGCCCCCGGGACATACAGGTAAAGAGTATTACATCTTTACTTAAAGCTAAAATTCTATGACTTCCCCCTGAAAGTCTCTGGTATATACATATAGTCTCTATCATCCACATAGAAAAATCCCTTTTCCTTATTCTCAATTCTAAATATCTTAGATGCTTCAGCTAGTACTTTCTGGGCCTCATATGTAACTTTATGGTCTTTATCCCACATGCCAATTTTCTCCCCTTCCTCAAATATAGAAGCCATATCATCATTAGTCAATCCCATCTCATTGGCTATAACCACTTCTGGCATTTTTCTCTCTAAGCATCTCAACAGATATGTTAATTTTACATTTTTATCTTGGATAATACCCTTCCAGTCCGGATTATCCAAATCAACTCTAAAGAACTGAGACAATTTAAAAACCCATCTATTATTGTCCATCCTTTGAATAAAAGCCATGTTTTGTTTTTTCAGCTGATTCCGTGCAATCAAAGGCTGCCAATATTTTACACCATTGTCTTCATACTTATCAACCCATATTATTGGTAGTGTATTGTTAGGAACAGCATGGGCGAACAAAACCAAAGCTTGTGAATTGGAATAGCCTAATTCTCGCCCTCTACATATCTGTTGACCATATTTATAGCAGAACTCCCTGATTTTTTTCATCTTAAGATATCCTCCAAAAGGCGATTTATTTTTACTAAACGCATGAACTCTGACATCTCCATACAGTTTTACGTATGGGAAATCACGTTCTAACCTAGTCTTTCCTTTATCCATTAGGATACAGCTCAAAAGAACAATCTTATATGGTGCATTTTCTTTTACAACATTACCTATTGTCCATTCATTATTTATTTGCAGTATCTTTCCGTTCTTTTCTTTCTCAAACGTTAGTTTACAGTCTGTTGCAAATGAATCTCCAGAGCCAATTATGTCATCAAGGAATATTATAACATCTTCATCTGTCAAAGATTGAACGTCTATATCCTTGGGGTGATTATAATACATTATACCTTTTATGTTCTTAGGCGTTTGATTTTTGAACAGATTTTTTACCAAATACATAATGACATGTCCACTTTTCCCAGGTTTACCCAGTGGCATAAACAAAACACGAAATGATTTTTGAATCTCGCCCCACAGATCATTAAAGATAGTATTAAGTTTTGACAATAACATTCCCAACAGATCTTCTTCACGATAATACTCCAACTTTTCCAATACAGATACAGCCATTTCCTGTTCGTCATCTTGAAAGTTGTCGAGCCATCGGTACACATCATACAAGTCTAACCTATCGTAAAATCTGTACCTAATAGTATCTACTATTCTTTTCTGCAAATCCTCTGATGGTATTCTCATTCACTTGATAACTTTATGGTTACACCTATCTTATAAACAGCTTAATGATTTCAACTTAATCCTTAAATATTCACGAAGTCTTGTTTCATTTGTAAAAGTACTACTTTTTCTCGAATTTGAATATTTCCACATATATTAATCTACCTAAAGTACAACTTACATCCTATTGTGGCATAGAAATAAATACCATATCGAGGACAAATGCTGCCACTTTCTTGGATTTATAATATGGTATCTATGAAATGACATATATTTGCGCACAAACAATTAGCAAATATCACTATGAGTCAGAAAAGTATAGAACATATAGCACTCTATTCCCTTGTATTGGTAGGTACTCTTGTCGTTGGCGTTTTAGCTCGGCAGTTTGTTTTATCCAAAGGTATTGATGATTTCAGTAGTAGTGTTGTATTTTTTGCAACAGTAATTGTCTTGATGGCGATCTATGCCAGTTTACAGACAACTTTCAATCAGTTTCTGCTGCCACGCATAGAAGCTTTTCTATTTCGTTTCTCTGCTTTTCAAAAGATGAGAGATAACAATTACACCGTTTCTGTTTCGGAAGCCCTAACTGTCGAGGATTCAAATCAGGTTACGCCCGATGTCATTGAGCCTGCTTCTACCACTGAAGAAACAATCTCCGAACTTTCAGAATATGAAGTTATGCGCACCAATGCTATTACAGAAAATAATCGTGCTATTCAAACCAAATTAGAAAAGGTGCTCAATTATACTAAGCAAACAATGGTTGCCTATATGAGTGAAGAAGATCTCAATCGTATATGTGCATATATTGTAGAATATAGTTCAGGCGATACCTTACAAAAGATATCGCCCGTAAAAGTGGATTCACAACTTAAAAGCATTGATATTATGCACTTTGGATGGAATATTGGTAAAGCGTTCGGCAAAAAGCGTATTCACACAGCCACATTCATCAAGAATGTTTTTGCCCATGCCCTCCGTAACTTGGAAATTTCAACTATTGAGCGTAAAATGTCACATACCGAATCCGAGTGCAGGATTAAGTTGAATGGTGAAATAGGGAGTATTATATAATTAATTTTGAAAATAGATTTTACTTGGTTACATTATCTATGATTTCTTGGGGTGTTATATTCATCTTTGTCACTGCACATAAGCTTTTTCCCATATCTTTCACACTTGCTCCCATATGATAAACAACATCATCAATAATTAGAAAACGATCATGAACCGCTTTCGAGAATTGAATATATTCGATAGGAGAATATTGTTTATTATACTTTTCAATATCTGTTTTTATTGTTTCATTATATCTAGAATAAATCGTTGCAGTGACATTGGCTTCCCTTTTTGTTAAGAGCGATAAAATACGTTCATCGATATATCCATCAACAAGAACAATTCGTTTCTGCGCATTTCTAATCAAACTACAGGTATAATTCCATGCATCAAATTCTTCATTAGATTTGAATAGTTTTTCTCCTATTTCTTTCCTTTTATTATTCTCAATATCAGTAAGTAGTTTTTTTGCATGATCGATTGATGTTATAAATTTATGATCTACGTAGTCTGTAATCATAAAATGCCAATTAAGATATATTCCACATTGCTCTTGTATATCCATTAGTTTTATACCGTAGGTTAGAATTACAGCTGCCAAACGACGTGAAAAAGTTATCATCAGACTCCACCATCTACCAAGGCATTTACACATTTTGTCATTTACTTCGCATCTAAAAGTCCTATATTTGCCAGCTCCAAGACCATGTTGCGCAAGCCAAAAGAAATCATCTTCAACCGTTTTCCAATATTTGATATCCTGTTCGTATTTATCTATGAAACTTTTACATGCTTCAATCTGTTTAGATGCCTCTAATGGTTCTCCAGTAAGTTCATTGACAGCATCATCTGCAACATTCTCCCATGATTTCATTTCATTTCTGCATCGCTCAATGGCACGTTTTCTTTCATCAGTCTGTTCTTTTGAATTAAATGCTGCAGCAAATTCCTTGAATGGTTGAAGTAGCGATATTATGTAGCGAACTCTATCGTCATAAGTCGAATAATTCTTAAGATTTTCATTAATTTCATCCATAAGTCCACCATCGGTATACATAAGTACTCCATCATTGAAGTCCTCATATTCTTCTGCGACATATTCAGGAATAAAACTATCATGATGGTTTTTCCATTTACCAGTTAGAAGTTCCTTCCGTGTTTTACCGCTTTTATGCCAATGCGGTCCCATATTAGGCATGTCGTACTCAATACGCATCCATTCCATACACTCGTATGCTGGACCACCCATACGATATGCATCTAGAAAGGTATCCTCAATGATTCTATTCGAAGGATGATTAGGAGGATATAGCTCCTTACGCTTAGCACGTGCAAACTTAAGATAGTTAGAAGAAACACTCATTAATTTCTTCTGGTCACTTTCTGTAATGTATGCAAATAATGCTTTAGACTCTTTAATCAAATTCTTTTCTGAAGGGATATGATGATGACATATGAATTCTTTTTGTAAATCCCTTTCCCAAGCATCATCATCATTTTTGTGTGCACTCACATATTGTTCTAATCTAAATTTGAAATAAGCTTCAAATATGTCTTTTATTCCAATATCATCTTTACGATGTAACCAAAAACCAACTAAACCAGTAGCAACAATAGGACAAGTGAGTTTACTCTCTTCTGTCGTATGTTTATGACGCAGTTCTCCATTATCAATAAAGTCAATGAATCGAAAAACATAATCGCCTTTAATGTCTACGATTTCTCCAGTCTGACCTGTTTTCCAGGCGTCGGTGATAATTGTATTGTTTGAAGATTTTGAAATCTTATTAAGTAGAGTATCTGTCATAAATTATTATATCGAAATCTTAGTATAAAAACATATTAAATTCACATACAAACTGCTAAACACATAGAAATATTTAACTGAAGTATTGGACAAATACATATGTTAAGATATTACTATGCAAAGATATATAAAGTCAAATATTTTCACCTTCAACCACCATCAAAAGTTATCTCACAGTTATATTCCGGTGATGTTTTCCACCATCAAAACACCAATTTCCTTTGCCAGCGAACAATTAAAAACGAGTACGTATGGCAAACGAACAAATCACTTTTGATAAGCTGCCGCAGGCGGTAGGTTATCTCACAGAACAGATGGAACAAATCCGTCAAATGGTGGCGGCACTGCAACCGCAGACTTCTTCTGACAAGCATCGTCTTGTTGAAATTGACGAAGCCTGTAAAATCACACGAAAGGCAAAGCCTACCATTTACACGCTTGCGCGTAAAGGACTGATTCCGGCTTACAAACGGGGTAAGAAGCTCTACTTCTATGAAGATGAGTTGCTGCAATGGATTGAGTCCGGTCGCAAGCAGATGCAGGCCATGTCGCTTCAAGAACAGGCTGCGGAGATAGTACATGGGGCGAAACGCAAACCAAAGGGAGGCTATAACTTTTGATCTGCACGGCTATGGAAACCTCCCAATTAACAGCAGAAGGTATTATCGGCGAGGCTGTGCGCATCGGAGCCAGGATGTCCGGCGGTGAGTTCCCGATAGAGGTCTTTCCTATCAGGATTCAGCGTATCATCAGCAGTTTGCACGATTGTCAGGGCTATCCCGTGGATTATGTTGCTGCGGCTATCCTTGCGGCCATTGCCGTGGGGATTGGCAACTCCCATCTAGTGCAGGTGAAACGCAACTGGTTGGAAAGTCCCATTCTGTACATGGCATTGATTGGTCGCCCCGGAGCTAATAAGAGTCATCCGTTGAGTTTCGCTTTCCAGCCGTTTATTGAGCACGACTATTGTCAGAATCAGGAATATCAGAAACTGTATGCCGAGTATGAACGTACTATGTCCATGAGCAAAAAGGAACGCATGGAAGCCGGTTTGGATGAGTTTCCAAAAGCTCCCGTGCGCAGACGCTTTCTTGTTTCGGATATTACCCCCGAAGGATTGAGCCTGATACATGCCCAGAATCCCAGAGGACTCTGCCTTTGGTCGGACGAGCTGTCTGCCTGGTTCAAGAATTTCAACCGCTATAATAATGGTTCGGAAGAACAGTTCTGGCTTTCGGTGTTCAATGCCAAGCCCACGATTTCCGACCGCAAGAGTACGCAAAGTTCCATTTTTATCAGACGTCCTTACATCTCCGTTATCGGTACCATCCAAAAGAAGATTCTGGGCGAACTGGTCAAGGGCGAGCGTTCGAGTAACGGTTTCATAGACCGTATTCTTTTCGTGATGCCTGAATCTGTCTTGAAAAGCAGATGGAACGACCGGGAAACTCCTGAAGAACTGGAAATCCAGTGGCAACAGATTATCGACAAGCTCATCGCACAGGATTGTCCGCGCGATGAGAAGAATGAGTTGCAGCCCCAATGCCTACCATTTGATGAAGACGCCAAGTAACGGCTTTACGGTTGGCAGCATGAAAATGCCCGTCAATGTGATATGGAAACCAACGATGCGTTGGTAGGTATTTACTGCAAACTGGAAATCTACATTATCCGGTTTTGTCTGATTATCCAGCTTGCCCGATGGACTTGCGGAGAGTGCGATAAGCATACGATTGACCTTGAAAGCGTGAACCGTGCCATCCTGCTGGCCGAGTATTTTCGGACAACAGCTGTAAAAGTGCAGACTGCCGTCAGTCAGGAACAGTTGAGTGAATTGCACCGCAACATCTACCTGAATCTGCCTCAGAGATTTACAACGGCAGAAGGTATTGGCATTGCTGAAAGTTACGGGATGAAGGAGCATGCTTTCAAGATGTTTCTAAAACGCCACATCGGAACATTATTCAGAAAAGAGAATCATGGAGAGTACAGTAAATAACCTTGTTACTATGCACATTTTCGCAACCGAGGGGTTTGTGAAGTTGCGAAAATGTGCATAGTAACATCCAAACAGAAAGAAAAATGAACTACAGATTCACATTAGAACCATACAAAGGTGTCAGCACCCGGCACACATGCCCGAACTGCCACCGCAAAAGTTGTTTCGCCAAATACATCGATACGGAAAAGCAAATCAGCTTTCCCGATTATGTAGGACGATGCAACCATGAACAGAAGTGCGGCTACAACTATACGCCCAAAATGTATTTTGACGAGAACCCGATGGCCAAGGAACGACTGAGCGAAGAGTTTGTGCCGGTGTCAAAGCCTCGCATCAGTCTGCCTCCTGCACCATCCTTCATTGAGCCGGAAATCATGAGGCAGTCCCTGAAGCTGTATCACACGAACAAGCTGTTTCAGTTCCTGAGTTTCCATTTCGGGCAGGAGGCTACCGAAGAACTGATGTTGCGCTACCATGTGGGAACATCGAAGCATTGGCCGGGAGCTACGGTCTTCTGGCAGGTAGATATCTCCGGACGGGTACGCACCGGAAAAGTGATGCTCTACAATCCTGAAAACGGGAGACGGATTAAAGAGCCGCACAACTACATCACGTGGGTACATTCCCTTTTGAAAAAAGAGAATTTCAACCTCCGGCAATGTTTGTTTGGCGAGCATCTTTTGACCTCCGACCAGCAGCGTCCGGTTGCCCTTGTGGAGAGTGAGAAAAGCGCTTTGATTTCCAGCTTCTATCTGCCGCAATATCTATGGATTGCTTCGGGCGGAAAGAACGGAGCGTTCAATCGGGATGCCATGAGCGTATTAAGAAACCGACGTATTCTGCTCTTCCCCGATCTGGGTGCAACCGACTATTGGAACAGTAAAATGGAGATGATCCGAAGCTTGGGAATAGAGGTTTCTCTCTTCGATTTTATGGAAAGAAACGCAACAAAAGAAGAACGGGATGCAGGTTATGACATTGCCGATTTTCTGCTGAGAGAAGAGACAAAGGAAGCTATTCTTAATCGTCTTATCACGTTGAATCCGGCCCTAAAAACGCTGGTCGAAACTTTCGATTTGCAGCTCGTCGATGTGAAGAAAGCACCGTTTTCAGCAACGGTTCAACATGCACGGGAAGGACTTTTCAAACGATGACTTTCAGATGTCTGATTCACTTCTTTTTCACTGGAGCAAGTTTATGCCGATGTATTACATTTCCCGGCCACTTGCTCACTTCAAAAGAAGGTGAGACAGCTCCCGATGGTCACAATTATTAATCTCAAAAGCAAATATTATGGACAAGAAAAATACAGTAACAATCCGTCTTACAGACGAGCAGTTCGGCTGGCTCAGAGCACTCAGCCGACGCAGTAAACGCAGTCAAAGCGAAGTAGTGCGTTCACTCATCGAACACGGTACGGTGCGCGAACGGATTACGAGAGAAAATCTTGACATCATCCGAAAACTGATTGGAGAAAGCACAAACCTGAACCAGCTTGCCAAACGAGCCAACGCTTACGGTTTTTATCGTGTGGCCGATGAATGCCGGACAGTCGCCCAAGAGATTTCGCAACTCATAAAACAGCTCAAGGATGATAGGTAAAATTGTAAAGGGCACGTCGTTTTCCGGATGCGTAAACTATGTGCTGAAAGAAGATAAATCGCGCCTGCTGAAAGCGGTTGGTGTCTACGGCTCGCCCGAAGAAATAGCGGAGCAATTCGAGTTGCAGACTTTACTGAACGACAAGGTCAAGAACACGGTCGGTCATATATCATTGAGCTTCTCCGCAGAAGACGGAGACCGTATCCGTGACGATGATGGGCTGATGCTGAAGATCGCCCACGACTATATGAAGCTGATGGGAATCGAGAACACGCAGTTCATCATCGCCCGGCATACCGACCGTGACCATCCGCATTGTCACATCGTTTACAACCGGGTGGATAATGACGGCCGCACCATCAGCGACAAGAACGACCGTTACCGGAACGAAAAGGTCTGCAAGATGCTGACAGCCCGTTACCGTTTGCATTTTGCCGAAGGAAAAGAGCATGTCAATTTCATGCGGTTGCGTCGTTACGACAAGGTAAAGTACTTTATCTATCATGCCTTGAAACGAAAAGTTCCGAATGCCCGAAGCTGGAGTGAACTGCGACTGGCTTTACGGAGATATGGAATTGATACGCAATGGAAGCTAAGTCGCACGACCGGAGAGATGCAAGGTGTCAAGTTCACATGCAACCAACTGACCTTTAGCGGTTCCAAGATTGATCGTCAGTTCAGTTTCCTGAACATCGACCAGGAATTGAGATATAACGCTCTTTCTGCTACCATGAACCAGCGTCAGCCACAGGCAGAAACCATACGCGAGGAACCTCGGCATGAATATCAGCAGGAGAATCATTCCGGTGTTAGTCTGGGGTTGTTCACGCCCTCTCCTACGGATTATGATACGGAGGAAGCAATACAGGCCAACCGGCTTAAAAAGAAGAAAAAGAAACCGAAACGCAAGCGAGGTTTCAGTCTATAATCAATTTTTTATTAACCATCAAAATTCAAATTATTATGAACTATTCCGATTTTATTTACGATTTCAATCTCTATTTGTGTGAGAGATTCGGTTACAGAAACTGTTGTTCCGTTATGCACAACGCCAACGGAATTTGTGTTTCTGTCCATGTAGGCGAAATGGATTTATACATCCGTTTCTGGGAATACAGTTGTGGTGTTGGCAGCATCCCCGACTGGAGTATTATCATTGTACGCAGCAATTTCAAACGAAACCAACAGGAAAATCTGAAGGACCTTGCCAGATTCTTCAAGGAGTACGCCCCACGCTATGGTTACAAATACCTCTGCACCGAAGATGACGACTACAAGTATTATCAGACTCTTGGTCTGAAACTTATCCACAGAGGATTTTTCAGACAATATAATTATGGGTTGCCGTTGAAGGAGTTGGAGGTGTAATATTGATTTTTTTATGGAGGAGAGGGAAATCCTCTCCTTTTATTTTGTAAACCTTTACTTATCGTTAATAGAGGGATAAAATATCGTTGTTATTCGATATTATCCAGTCCGAATTTTTACATAAAGTAAAGAACAAACTACTTCATTTGGGACTTATAGTCCATATATGTCTTCCCTATTAACTGTACCTCCTTACTGATCGTATTTTTAAGTATTGCCTTGGTTATGTTTTGTGCATCAATTTTAAATTGTTTCATTTCTGTATGATTCTCGTATTCAAACTTGATTTCTTTAATCTTGATATTTCCGCAATCTGTTTTTATAAAAGCATCGTCAAATGGAAATATATAGTCTTTATTTTGTTGACAATTTTCAGGTAATTCTTCTTCTAATTTCTGTATATCTGCAATAATCTCATCTTTTGCATTTCTAATCTTATTTTCTTTAGTTGTTAAAGGAATATGGGTTGAATTAATCCATTTGTTGCTACTAGGTGTAGATACTAATTGAAAAGTGCGCCAATATTCCAGTTGAAAATTGCGCCACCATAGGATAAGTATAATGACCTTTG